>JAUIID010000031.1 GCA_030431615.1 Alphaproteobacteria bacterium | reverse complement strand
CGCCCGCGATGGGCTCCACCGCGAGCACGTCGGCGCCGAGATCACCCAGGATCTGCATGCCGACGGGGCCGAGCAGGAAGTGGTTGAAGCTGACGACGCGCACGCCGTCGAGGAGATCGAGCATCGCGTCCCACCCGGTGATTCTGGCGCGGCCGGCGGCCGCCAGCCGCGCCGTTGCTTTCCTTTATTCGGCAGCAGCGGCGAAGGCGCCCTCGCGGCCGAGGCCGGCCGTTTCGAGCGCCTGGCGCAGCCGGTCGAGCTCGGCCTCGCCGAGCTTCATGAGCGGCGGGCGGACGACCGCCCGGTCGAGCCGGCCGAGCATGACGAGGCATTCCTTCATGCGGTTGTGCATGTCGAGGAAGGGCGGCGCGTAGAAGGCCTGGACCAGCGGGTAGATGCGGTCGTTGATCGCCTGGGCCGTCGCCAGGTCCTTCGCCTGGACCGCCTCGAAGAGGGCGACCTGCAGCTCCGGGATGACGCTGCCGGCACCCGAGAGCAGGCCGTCGCAGCCCATGGTCAGGGACGCCATCAGCCAGCCGCTGTGGGTGGTGAGCACGGTGACCGGCCGGGCGAGCGACTGCAGCGTGCGGGTGTGCCGCTCGTGCAGCAGGCCGTCGTTCGACCAGTCCTTGATGGCGACGATGGACGGCACTTCATCGCACATGCGGAGCAGCGTCTCGAACGGATAACCCAGGCCCGTCGCCTGCGGGTACTGGAAGACGATGAGCGGCAGATCGGTGGCGGCGGCGATGGTCTTGAAGTGGGCGATCGCCATCTCCGGGCGAAGCTGGCCGCCCATGCTCATGCTCTGCGGCGGGAAGACGAGCAGCGCCGCAGCACCGGCCGCTTCGGCCATCTTTGCGAGCCGGGCGGCCTCGAGGCTGCCATCGGCATAGATGCCGTTGATCAGCGGCAGCTGGTCGCCGACCTCCTCGAGCGAGATGTCGAGGATGCGCTGCTGCTCGTCGAAGGTGCAGGCATGCACCTCCGAGGCGTGGCCGTTGACCGTGATGGCGTTCAGGCCCTTCGTCGCCGCCACCTCCGCCAGGTGCCGGCGCGATTCCTGCTCGTTGATCGAGAAGTCGTCGTTGAAGGCGAGCAGCGTCGCCGGGATGACGCCCTTCGGCCGGTAGCCCTTGAACTGTCGCATGGCCCAAAACTCCCCTGCTGTTCCAATCGAGATAGCTCAGTTGAGCCAGAATCCACCTGTCACGTTGACCGCCTGGCCGGTCATGAAGTCGGCCTCGTTGGAAGCCAGGAAGGCGGCGACCCTGGCGATGTCGTCGGGCTTGCCGTGGCGGCCGCGCGGGATGGTCGAGACCCGCTCCTCCGCGCTCGGCAGGCCGAGCGAGCGGTGCACGGCCTCGGCCTGATCGCGCATCCCCGTCTCGACGATCAGCCCCGGACAGAGTGCGTTCACCCGCACGCCGGAGGCGGCGACCTCGAGGGCAAGGGACTGCGTCATGCCGATCACCGCGAACTTCGACGCGGCATAGCCGCCATAGAGCTTCATGCCCTTCTTGCCGAGCCAGGAGGAGAGGTTGATCACGGCTCCCCTGCCCCTGGCGACCATGGCCGGGACGACGGCCTGGCAGACGTGGAAGGTGCCGTCGACATTGACCCGGAACAGCCGGGCGAAGTCGTCGTAGGGCTGGTCGAGCATGGCGCCGACGCGCAGGATGCCGGCCGAGTTGACGAGGATGTCGGCGGTGCCGAGCGCCTCGGTCAACGTGGCGACGGCGCGATCGACGTTCCGGCGCTCGGTGACGTCGGCCACGACGTGGCAGGTCCTGCGGCCGGTCTCCGCGATGCTCCGGGCGGTCTCCCGCAGGCCCGCCTCGGCGGTGTCCACGAGGCCGACATGGCAGCCTTCCCGTGCCAGGCGCTGCGCTATGGCGCGGCCGATGCCGGAGGCGGCACCGGTGACCAGAGCTATGCGCTCATCGAGTCCGTACAAGGAAGGCTCCCCGGTAAGATGTCATTGGGCGGTCATGCCGCCGTCGATCGTCAGGATGGTGCCGGTGCAGAAGGAGGATTCGTCACAGGCGAGATAGAGGATCCCGCTCGCGATCTCGGCCGGCGCACCCATGCGCTTGTAGGGCTGGCGGCCCTCGAGATGTGCGAGCAGCCCGGCCGGGTCCTCGGCCTTGGCGAGGAGCGCGTCGAAATAGGGCGAGCGGATGGTGCCGGGGGCCACGGCATTGACGCGGATCTTGTCGTCCACGTGGTCGAGGGCCATGGCGCGGGTCAGCGCGGCGACCGCACCCTTGGACGCGCAATAGGCGGCGCGGTTGGGGATGCCGATGCTCGAGACGACCGAGGCGACGTTGACGATGACCCCGCCGCCCTGGCGGGCCATGATCGGGATGGCATTGTGGCAGGCGAGGAAGACGCCGGTGACGTTGACCGCCATGAGCGCGTTCCAGTCCTCCTCGCTGGTCTCGACGACCGTCCCGAGGATGCCGTAGCCGGCATTGTTGACGAGCACGTCGAGCCGGCCGAAATGCGCCACGGCGGCCTCGATCATGCTCCTGGAATCGGTGGCCTTGGCGACATCGGCACGGAGCGCCAGGTGCGTCTCGCCGGTGCAGGCCGCGGCCGTCGCCTGCGCACTGGCCTCGTCCTTGTCGACGATGGCGAGCCGCGCCCCTTCCCGGGCGAAGAGCTCGCATGTCGCGCGCCCGATCCCCGAGCCGCCGCCGGTCACGAGGCAGACCTTGTCCTTCAACCGCATGTAGTGTTGAGCCTCCGCCGGCTGGCCGTGCCGGAACAAGATTGGTGCGGCAGCCGACGAATTGGTCTAGAGTGCCGCTGACTGACTAGTAAGATAGCGGCGCTGGGCGCGGCCCGCAAGCGTGCTTGCCCTGGCCGAGCGCTGGATTGGAACGCACATGCGCGAGCAGATCAAGGCGGTGGCGACCGAGCTCCTGATCACCCATGGCGTACGCGGCCTGCGGTTCGGCGACATCGCCGATCGGCTCGAGATCACCCGCGCCAATATCCACTACCACTTCGGCACCAAGAAGAACCTCGTCGAGGAAGTGATCGACGAGTACGTGCAGACGGCGCTCGGCGGATTCAGCGAGATCTGGGAGGATCCGGCGCTCACCTACCATGAGAAGACGCGGCGGACGATGGAGTTCAACCGCGGCCGCTACACGAAGTTCAACCCGAGCCGACGCTCGGGGCGATCCTGGAGCCTGATCTCGCGGATGCGGCTCGAGTCCGACCAGCTCAGTGACGAGGCCCGGGCCAGGCTCCGCCACTTCACCATGACGATCGAGACCTTCATCGACGACGCGGTGGTGCGAGCACAGAAGAACGGCGAGCTGAGCGATTCCGCCCCGGTCAAGGACATCGCCATCCAGCTCATCGCGATCGTCGACAGCGCCGGCTCGATCACCCAGGACGGCGGCTCGTTCGACCGGCTCGAGCGGCTCTACACCGCCTATCTCCACATCATCGACCATGCCTATGGCAGCAGCCAGGAGGCCGCGAAGCGGCCGGTGCTGGCGGCCGGTGGCGGCTAGCCCTCGAGGAAGCCGACGACCTCGCGGACGAACCGGTCCGACCGGGTGACCGGGAAGAAGTGGCCGCCCTCGGGCAGGATCAGCATCGTCGCCTGGCCGATGAGGCGGCCGAGCGCTTCGGTGAGATAAGCCGGGGTCACCATGTCGTCGCGGGCGCCGATCGCGAGCGTCGGTGCCGTGACGCGGTGGAGATCCGCCGCCCGGTCGTGACGCAGGATGGCGGCAATTCGGGCGAGGACGATCTCCGGGTCGGGCACGCGCGTCCGGGCGGCCTCCTCGGTGACCGTCACGACCTCCGGGTGGTCGCGGATCCACCAGGGCGGATGCAGCACCAGCGCCGAGCTCTGCAGATAGAGGGCGGGACCGCCCGTCCGCAGGATGGCGCTGCGCGCGGCGAAGAGGCTCTGGAAATAGGCGTCCGGGGCAGCCCAGGTGGCGCTCAGCACCAGCCGGTCGAGGCGATCCGGATGGTCGAGGGCGATGGTCTGGCCGATGGCCCCGCCGGTGGAGTGGCCGACGAGATGGGCGCGCTCGAGGCCCAGATGGTCGAGCAGGGCCAGCACGTCGCCGGCCATCTGCGCGATCGAGAATGCGATCCGCTCCTGGCTGCTTCGCCCGCAGCCGCGATGATCGTGGCGGATGACGGTGAAATGCTCGGCCAGCGCCGGAACGACGGGATTCCAGAAATCGGCGAGGCCGCCGAGGCCGGGCACCAGCAGGAGTGGCGGGCCGCTGCCGGCGAGTTCGTAGTGCAGGAACCCGCCATCGGCCAGGCGAAGCCGGGTCATGAGCCCCGACGCAGGAGGAGAAGCGCCGCCTCGAGCCCGGCGATGTAGATGTCGGTGCCGAGCCCCATGAAGACGCCCTGCGCCGCCTCGGCAGTGACCGAATCGATGCCGCGGGCGTAGTGGTTGGAGAGGTGGATCTCGATCACCGGCAGCTCGATGCCCTTCATGCAGTCGCGCAGGGCGAAGCCCGTGTAGCAGAGGCCGCCCGGGTTCATGACGACGGCGTCGACGTCGCCGGTCTCGGCGGCATAGAGGGCGTCGATCGCCTCGCCCTCCAGGTTCGTGTAGAGGATCTCGATCTCGTAGCCGTGCTCGGCGGCGTGCGCCTCGAGCATGGCGTCGAGCTCGGCGGCGGTCGTCCGCCCGTAGATCTCCGGCTGGCGACGGCCCAGCCAGTTCATGTTCGCACCCTGCAGCACGAGGAGCCTGGTCATCGGGGCGGCCTCCTCACTTGTGGGTGAAGCGCGGGGCTTCCTTCGCGAAGAAGGCGCGCACGCCCTCCATGCAGTCGTCGGTGGTGAAGACCTCCTCGCTCAGCGCCAGCGTCGCCTGGATGGCCTCGTCCTCGGTCCTGTCGAAGGACAGGTCGACGGCGCGCTTGCAGGCCTGGAGCGCCCGGTTGGGCCGCTCGGCGAGAGTCCGGGCGAGCGCCTGGGCGGTGGCCAGGGCCTCGCCCTTGGGCACGACGCGGTTGACAAGGCCCCAGGCGAGTGCCGTCTGCGCGTCGATGGGCTCGCCCGTGAACATCATCTCCTTGGCCCGCCCCTCACCGATCCGGCGCGTCACGCGCACCGTGCCGCCGCTGCCCGGGAAGACGCCGAGCTTGATCTCGGGAAGTGCCAGGCGGACGTTCTCCTCGACGATCAGCAGGTCGCAGCAGACCGCGAGCTCGAGCCCGCCGCCGAAGGCGAGGCCGCGGATGGCGGCGATGGTCGGCTTGGGGAAATCGTCGACTTTGCTGTAGGCCTGATTCTCCCTGTTCAGCTTCTTCTCGAGCACCACGCCGGGTGCGGTGAGGTCGGAGAACTCGGAGATGTCGGAGCCGGCGCAGAAGGCACGCTCGCCCGTGCCGGTCAGCACAAGGACCCGGGCCTCGGGATTGGCCGCCAGCTCGTCGAGCAGCGCATCCAGCCGGGCGGTGAGGCCGAGCGTGACGAGGTTGAGCGGCGGGTTGGCGAGGGTGACGGTCGCCACGCCATCCTCGATCGTGCAGTGGACGGGGTCGCTCATCCTCGTTCTCCTCGCTGGCGCCGGCCGCCGGCGCGGCGGCGGAAGTCGTCGATCATGGCCATGGGCCCGGCCCGGAAGAGCCGCGCATCCATGCGGCGCGGCTCGTCCGGCACCTCGACCGGAAAGCCGATGCGCTCCAGCACGTCGGCGCGCACGTCGATGCCTGGTGCCACCTCCTCGAGCCGCAGCCCGTTCTCACCCAGGCTGAAGACGGCACGGTCGGTGACGTACATGACCTCCTGGCCGCGCTCCCGGGCGTAAGCACCGTTGAAGGTCACCTGGCCGACCTCGGGGACCCATTTTTGCGTGGCGCCGTCGCGGCGCAGCTCGAGGCCGCCCTCGCCGTCGGGGGCAATGTCGAGCCCGCCCGTGGTCAGCGTTCCGGAGAAGACGACCTTTTTCGCCCCCTGGCTGATATTGATGAAGCCGCCCGGGCCATTCACCGACTTGCCGTAGCGGCTGACATTGACGTTTCCGTTCGCGTCCACCTCGGCGAACGAAAGATAGGCGATGTCGAGCCCGCCGCCGTCGTAGAAGTCGAACTGGTAGGGCTGGTCGGCCATCATGTCGTAATTGACGCCGGCCCCGGCATCCTTGCCGACGGCCGGCACACCGCCGATGATGCCCTGCTCCACGGTGAGCGTGACCTCGCGGTAGAAGCCCTCCTCGACCGCCACCGCCGAGATGCCGTTGGAGACGCCGAAGCCGAGATTGACCACGGCCCCGGGGAAGAGTTCCATGGCGCCGCGCCTGGCGATCACCTTGCGGATGTCGAAGGGGATCGGCTGCATGCTGCGGTCGGCGAGGCGAAGCTCGCCGGCATAGGCGGCACTCTGGCGGGTCAGGTAGGTCTGGCGCTGCTCGGGCTCGACGATGACATAGTCGACGACCACGCCCGGCACCTTGACCTGCTTGCCCGGGAGCGTGCCGGCGGCGGCCACCTGCTTCACCTGGGCGATGACGATGCCGCCATGCAGGTGGGCGGCACCGGCGATCGAGAAGTTCTCGCCGAAGAACGCCTCGTCCTCCATCGAGATGTTGCCGCGCTCGTCGGCCGTCGTGCCGCGGATGACCGCGACGTCGACCGGAAAGCTGCGGTAGAGCAGGTATTCCTCGTCCCGGATGGTGACGAGCTCGACCAGGTCCTCGGTCGAGCGCGGGCTCTGCCGGCCGCCGCCGTGGCGCGGGTCGATGAAGGTGTGGAGCCCCGTGCGCGTCAGGAGGCCGGGGCGGCCCGCCGCCATGTCGCGGCAAAGCTGCGAGAGGGCACCCTGCGGCAGGGTATAGGCCTCGATCTCGTCGGCGATCGCCATGGCGGCGAAGCGCGGGCAGTTGTTGAGGCCACCGCTGACGACGCGCCGGGCGAGGCCGGGCTCGGCCAGGATGTTGAAGCCCGTTTCCTGCCAGTCGCCGATCGAGACGATGCTGACGAGCGAGAGATCGCGCGGGCTGCCGCTCTCCTTGTAGCGGGTGGCGAGCGCCTCGATGAAGGCCTCGGGCACGGCGTGGCCGCCGCCCGAGCCGCCGATCAGGACGCAGTCCCGGGGCCTGACCAGGGCCGCGGCCTCGGCGGCCGTGATGAATTCAACCATGCAGCATCCTCAGTCCATGACCTGCTGGCCGCCGTCGACACCGAGGACCTCGGCCGTCACGTAGCCATTGCACATGAGATAGATCGCGGCCTGCGCCGCCTCGTCGGCGGTGCCGATGCGGCCGACCGGCAGCCGGTTGCCGAGCGCTTCGTACCGCTCCTGTTTGTCGTGGGCGTGGAGCACGTCGTTGAGCGGCGTGTCGGTCAGCCCCGGGGCGATGGTGTTGACCCTGACCCCCTGGGCGGCGAAGTCGAGCGCCAGCGAACGGGTGACGGCGTTGATGGCCCCGTTGATGCACGCCCCCATCAGGTAGCCCTTGACCGGCCGGACCGCCGCGACGCCGCTGTAGAGCACGATGCTGCCGCCCTTGCGGATATGCGGGCGCGCGTCGAAGCAGGACCAGAACGGCCCCCAGAACTTGCTCTCGAAGGCTTCCCTCGCACTCGCGTCGTCGAGGTCCTGGTAGAGGATCGGCTTCACGGTGGAGCCCGGCAGCACGAGGTGATCGAAGGGCGCGTGCCGCGCCATGAAGGCGGCGACGGCCGGCCGGTCCTCGATGCGGAGCGCCGTCCAGGGCACGGGCTCGCCGGCGAGCTCGCCGAGCACCGCCGCCGCCGCCTCCAGCTTCTCCCGGCCGCGCGCCGCGATGGCGACCCTGGCGCCGAGCTCGATCGCGGCTCGCGCCGTGGCAAAGCCCATGCCGTAGGAGCCGCCGATGACGAGCACCCGCTTGCCGCTCAGGTCGAAGATCATGCGCTGGCCTCCGGATCCAACCGTCACTTGCGGTCGTTGGGGACCCATTTGAGGATGTGCTGGGCGACCGCCACCGTCTCGCCCTTCTGGTTGATCACCTTGATGTCGCTGGTCGAGCGCCGGCGCTCGGTGTCGATCGCGGTGATCGTGTACTGCACGGTGATGGTGTCGCCGAAAAAGACGGGGCCGATGAAGCGGACCCGGTCATAGCCGAGCGAGACCGGTGTCTCCGCATCGCCGATGCCCTGAACATGGTCGATCATCTTGGTCGACGCGGTCGACATGAAGCCGACGAGCAGGGCGCCATGGGCGATCCGGTGCCCGTAGCTGGTCTTCTCCATGAACTGCTCGTTCATGTGGTTGACCGAGAAATCGCCGGTCACGCCCGCATAGACGTAGACGTCGCTTTCGCCGATCGTCTTCGCGACTTCGACCGCGTCACCGACCTTGACGTAGAAATCCGACACTGGCTTGCCTCTTTGCTTTGCACCTAGCGCGGCGCGTGAACGACCTTGTCCTTCAAGAGTTCCTCGATCTCCGCCTCGGCGAAACCGGCCTCGGCCAGCACCTCGCGGGTGTCCTGACCCGTCTCCAGCGCAAAGGTGGGCACGGCCGGGGCGGCGCCGTCGTAGCGGTTGGGATGGTTGACGAGGCGGATGGTCTCGCCATTGACCTCGACGTCCTGGAAGACCTGGTTGTGCTGCACCTGCGGGTTGGCCGCCAGGTCGTCGAAATTCTCGACCCGGCCGTACCATATGGCCTCGGCATCGAAAGCGGCGGCGAGGTCGGCGAAGCTGCGCTCGCGGACCGCCGCGGCGACGATGGCCACGATGGCTTCGCGATCGGCATACTGGTCCGTGCCGACATAAGGTGCCAGGACCTCTTCCTTGTCGAGCGCGCGGCCGATCTTCTCCAACGGGTTGACCGAGATGGCGATCCAGCCGTCGGCGATCCGGTAGAGGCCGTAAGGCGCCTCGTGGAACCACGTGGCGAGGCTCTCGTGCCGGTCGAAGGCCTTGTCGCCCTTGGCGGCGGCGTAATAGTGGGTGAGCGATTCCATCTGCATGTCGATGCCGGCGCCGAGCAGGCTGGCCTCGACCCGTGTGCCCTCGCCGGTGCGCAGCCACTTGGCGTAGGCGCCGGCGATGCCGAGCGCGAAGAGCGCACCGCCATGCTGGTCGACGGCCGCGGCACCGATCGCGGTGGGCCGGTGGCTGCCGCCGCCATTGGCCGAGGCGATGCCGGACATGGCCTGGATGAGCAGGTCCTGCCCGGGGCGATCGACGAAGGGGCCGGTGCTGCCGAAGCCTGAGGCCGACGCGTAGATGATGTCGGGCTTGCGTGCCTTCACCACGTCGTAGCCGAGGCCGAGCCGGTCGAGCGTGCCCGGGCGGAAGTTCTCGGCCAGGGCATGGCTCTTCTCGAGCATGCGGAGCACGATCTCCTTCGCCTCCGGCCGCTTCAGGTCGAGGGCGAGGCTGCGGGCATTGCGATTGGCGCAGAGATAGAAGGCGCTGACCCCGCCGACCTTGATCCTGCCGGCCCCCGCCCAGACCCGCTCGTAGGCGCCCTTCGGCGGCTCGATGCGGATGATCTCCGCCCCCATGTCGCCCAGATACTGCATGGCCGCCGGGCCCTGCAGGAAATGGCAAAAGCTCACGATCTTCATGCCGTCGAGCAGCACGCCTAGCCTCCCCCGTTCTCAGGTTGCGCACGCTCGATAGCGCCTCCGGACGAGGCGCGCCATCGCGCGATTCAGCCGCCCGCAAACCGCAGGCCTGCCGACCGCTCCCTACTTACATATCAGTAAGCCATCAGGCAGAGCTATCGTCAAGACCAAGCATGCGGGCGAGGCACCGCAGGGCAATTGACGACCGAAAGCGACTATGCTTTCCTGACTCCTATGTCAGTGGCCGTGCAAGGGGAGAATGCCGTGGACAAGGCAAGAGAGAGGCTGGGCGACGCGAAGATCCTGGGCCCGGATGACGGCGAGAGCCACTGGCAGCCCGTGCCGGCGAACGGCCATGTGCGCTGCCTCTTCAGCGACACCACGGTGAAGAGCACCAACCGCTTCGCCATGGGCACGCAGACCGTGGCGCCGGGCTGCTTCATCCGCGAGCACACCCACGACCGCAACGAGGAGATCATCTTCGTCGTCTCGGGCCGGGGCTTCGTCAAGCTGGATGGCGAGGAGCACCCGATCGAGCCGGGCTCGGCCGTGTTCCTCGGCGTGAACAGGAAGCACATGTTCATCAACCCCGGGCCGGATCCGCTCACCTTCGTCTGGTACTTCACGCCGGGCGGGCTCGACGATTTCTTCGCCCAGATCGGCCGCAAGCGCACACCCGGCGAGCCCGTGCCCGAGCCCTTCGCCCGCCCCGACAACGTCGCCGAGATCGAGCAGCGCACGGTCTTCGGCTGGACGGACCAGGACTTCGCCCGCAACGATTGACGACACGTTCCAGGGAGGCAGTCGGCGATGCGGTTCAAGCGCATGGTCACCGTCGTCGGCGCGCATGCCGAGGGCGAGCTCAACGAGGTGATCACCGGCGGCGTGGTCGACGTGCCCGGCCGCACCATGTTCGACAAGATGCGCCACCTCGAGACCGAGGCGGACGAGCTCCGGCAGTTCCTGCTGAACGAGCCGCGCGGCAAGGTGCAGCAATGCGTCAACCTCGTGCTGCCCTCGTCGCACCCGGACGCCGCCATGGGCTTCGTCATCATGGAATCGGACTATTACGTGCCGATGTCCGGGACCAACACGATCTGCACGGTCACCGTGCTGCTCGAGACCGGCATGATCCCGATGCATGAGCCGGTGACGAAGGTGGTCCTCGAGGTGCCGGCAGGCCTCATCGAGGTCACGGCGACCTGCCGGAACGGCAAGTGCGAGCGGGTCGCCTTCAGGAACGTGCCTTCCTTCGTCTTCGGCCTCGACCTGCCGCTCGAGGTCGAGGGGCTGCCCACGCTGAAGGTCGACGTCGCCTATGGCGGGATGATCTACGTCCTGGTCGATGCCGCAGCACTCGGCTTCGCCGTGACCTCGGACGAGGGGGCCGCCATGGTCGAGACGGGCGAGCGGATCAAGGCGGCGGCCGCCGTCCAGATTCCGGCCGTGCATCCCGAGAACCCGCTGATCCACACCATCAACCAGACGCTCTTTGCGGCCCCCCTGCGCGACGAGGCGGGGGGCAAGCGGGCGCGCAACGCCGTGGTGGTCTCGCCCGGCCGGCTCGACCGCTCGCCCTGCGGCACGGGCACCAGCTCGCGCCTCGCCGTGATGCACGCCAAAGGCCAGATCGCGGTCGGCGAGAGCTTCACCCATGAATCGGTGATCGGCACGACCTTCGGCGGCCGGGTGCTGGAGACGACGACGCTGGCCGGCAGGCCGGCGATCGTGCCGGAGATCTCGGGCCAGGGCTGGATCACCGCCTTCCACCAGTACGTGCTCGACCCGACCGACCCCTTCCCGACCGGCTATCGGGTCGGCGACATGTGGCGCAATCCGGGCTGAAGCACCTTCAGCGCAGGCGGTCGGCGGCCCGGCCAATCAGCGTGGCGGCCTCGCCGACCATGGCGTCGACGATCGCCTGGACCGGCCGGACGTCCCTGATCAGCCCCGCCGCCTCGCCGACGAAGACGCCAGTGTCCTCGACCTCGCCATTTCGGAAGCCCTGCCAGTAGCGCTCGGCTTCGACCTCCTTGGTCGATGGCTCGGCGAGCTCGCCTTCGCGACCCTGCCAGTCCATGACGAAGCGGGTCTGAAGTACCCGGCCACTGAATTCGGCGGGCCAATCATAGCCGCGGACGACGTCGACGACGCAGGTCTTGATGGTGGCATCGCCATCGGCGGCAGCGATGGCCGACTTGAAGCTGGCCGGCGCCAATGATTCCTCGCTGGCGACGAGGCGAGACCCCATCAGCACACCGTCGGCGCCGAGCATGAGTGCGGCGGCGAGCCCGCGCCCGTCGGAGATGCCGCCAGCGGCGACCAGCAGCGTGTCGGGCACCGTGGCCGCGAGATAATCGGCGATCTCGGGCACGAGGGTCAGGGTCGCCCGATGGCCGCCATGGCCGCCGGCTTCGCCGCCCTGGGCGACCAGGATGTCGGCCCCGGCCGCGACGGCGGAACGCGCGTGCGCCATCGACTGGACCTGGCAGATCAGGGGCACGCCGGCAGACCGCACGACGGCTGCGAAGGGCTCGACCTCGCCGAACGAGAGCATCAGGGCCGCGGGTGAGCGGGCCAGCACCAGATCGAGCCACTCGGGCCGCTTGGCGAGCGACCAGGTGATGAAGCCACAACCGACCCGGGCGTTGCCGGCAGCGGCGAACTCGCGCTCCAGCCATTCGCCGTCGCCGTAGCCGCCACCGATCAGCCCGAGCCCGCCGGCATTCGACATGGCTGCGGCGAGCCGGCCCCCGGCGGCGAAGCCCATGGGTGCCGAGAGGATCGGGTGCTCGATCCCGAGCCGTTCCGTCAGACGTGTGCAGAGCCGCATCGACGCAACCCCGTGCCAGGTGGCCGGGGGCGATTCTACCATTGCCATCCGGTCGCCGGAAGGGCTCAGCTTTTACGGCGGAACCGGGCGAGGAGGCCATGCCGCCAGCGGCGCCAGGCGGGGACCTGGGCCAGGACGGTGAGCAGGATGGCGGCGATGAGGACGAGGCTGACCGGGCGGGTGAAGAAGTCGAGCGGATCGCCCTGGCTCACCATGAGGGCGCGGCGGAGGTTCTCGTCGGCCATGGGGCCGAGGATCACGCCGATGACCAGAGGGGCGATCGGGTAGTCCATCTCGGTCAGCACGTAGGCGGCGATGCCGACCGCCACCATGAGGTAGAGATTGGTGATGTTGAGCCCGAGCGCATAGGAGCCGAGGACCGCGAGCAGGGCCACGATCGGCAGGAAGAGCGTTGCCGGGACCCTCAGCAGCTTCACCACCTGGCGGGCGAGGACGATGCCGTTGAGCCACATGGCGGCCGAGGCCAGGACCATGATGGCGGCGAGTTCGACGAGGAAGGTCGGCTGCTGGATCGAGAGCATCGGCCCGGGCGTCAGGCCGTGCAGCATGAGGGCGCCGAGCAGCATCACGGCGGGCGGCGAGCCCGGGATGCCGAGGGTGACGAGCGGGATGAGCGCACCGCCGATGCAGGCATTGTTGGCGGTCTCGGACGAGATCAGGCCGGCGGGCTCGCCCTGGCCGAAGCGCTCGGGATGGGGCGAGCCGTTCTTCGCGGCGCCATAGGAGACCCAGCCCGCGATGTCCTCGCCGACGCCGGGCACGGCACCGATGCCGACGCCGATCAGGGCCGAGCGGACGATGTGCCGGAGATTGCGGGCGATCGTCCGGAAATCCGGGATGATGCGGCCGACCGCCTGGACGGCGGCGAGCGGCGCCTTCGAGCGCAGCGTGCCGATGATCTGCGGGATGGCGAAGGCGCCGATCAGGACGGGCACCACCTCGATGCCGGAATCGAGGGCGTGGAGGTCGAAGGTGTAGCGCGGGTAATACATCAGCTTGTCACGGCCGATGCAGGCGAGTGCCAAGCCGAGGAAGCCCGCGATCCAGCCCTTGACGACGAGGTCTGGGCTGGTCAGCGAGCCCGAGATGATGATGCCGAAAAGCGCGAGCAGAAAGAACTCGTAGGAGGTGAACTGCAGCGCCAGCTCGACGATGAGCGGGGCCGTGAGCACCAGCGCCAGCATGCCGAGCAGCGTGCCGATGAAGGAGGCGGTAGTGGTCAGGCCGAGCGCCCGGCCGCCCTCGCCCGCCCGGGCCATGGGATAGCCGTCCATGGCCGAGGCCGCCGAGGCGGCGGTGCCCGGGATGTTGAGCAGGATGGCCGAGTAAGAGCCGCCATAGATGGCGCCGACATAGAGCGCGATGAGCGATACCAGCGCCAGGTCGAGGTCGAAGCCGTAGGTGAGCGTGGTGAGGAGGCCGACGCCGAGCGTCGCCGTCAGGCCCGGCAGGGCGCCGAAGACGATGCCGAGCAGGCTCGAGCCCAGGAGCACGGCGACCAGGGTCGGCTGCGACAGGAGCTGGCCGATGGCGGCGACGAAGGCGAGGAGCTGGTCGGCGATGGACATCGCTCAGAAGGCCCCGCGAATGGCGTAGTAGACCGTTTCGAGGGCGACGACGACGAGCCCCTCGCGCGGCAGCGGCACGAGCAGCAGGAACTTGAAGATGATGCCGAGCAGGAGCGGCGTCGCCAGCGCCACGGCGAGGCACTGCCGCAGGCGGTGGCGGGCGGTGGCGTCGGTGGTCATGGCCCGGGCGGCGACGAAGGTGACCGCGGCGACCAGCAGCACGGTGGCGTCGACGATGGCGGCGGCGGCGGTGCGCACCACCGGCGTCAGGCCGAGGCCGGCCATCAGGAGGAGCACCAGTGTCGTGCCGAAGAACGCCCCGAGCGCCAGCTTCGCGACGCGCGGCTCGTGCACGTGGAAGGCGAGCGTGAAGGCCAGGAGAAAGAAGACACCGGCAACGACGAAATCGACGCGCGGCACGAAGCCGACGACGAAGGCGGCAATGATGCCGGCGATCAGCACCACGTCGCCCTCGCCGGCGAGGCCCGAGGCGAGGCTGCTCCGGTCCGCCAGGACGCCGCTCCGGACCGTGGTGACGATCAGGGTGACGGCGAGCAGGAAGAGGCAGGTGGCGACGATGAGCGGGAAGAGCGCCGGCGAGACGTACCAGGCGTTCTTGACGCCGGCATAGGTGCCGCGCAGCGGGAACTGCAGGGCACCGCCGGCCATCGCCGCGGCGATGAGCAGGAGGGCGAGGCCGGTCCAGAGGTCGGACGGCCGGCCGCGGGTCGTGGCGCTGCTGGGCGAGGTGGTCATTCAGGCACCTGGCGGATTTTCGGCCGGATTCCGGCTGAAGAACGGCAGACGGGCGGGCACGCCGAGGCGCGCCCGCCCGCGCAAGGTCCGTCGGTCGGTCAGTTGGGCTTCGGGATGTCGAGCGTCGCCGGGTCGACCGAGGCGGCGCCGAGATCATGCAGGGTCCAGGCGAAGAGCGACTCGAGCCGGGCGAACTCCTCCTTGGCGGCATCGCCGGAAGCGCCCGAGGCCTCGTAGTAGTTCTCGCCGAGCCAGGTCTGCACCTTGTCGCTGGCCATCGCCGCGTCGAAGGCCTCGACCAGGGTCGCCTTCACGTCGTCGGGTGCTGCGTCCAGCACGGCGAAGCCGATCGCCTGCTTGATCGGCAGGTGCTCGCTGAGCTCCGGGAAGCTGTCGAAGGCCGAGGGGATGGCCTCGCCGTTGAGCTCGACGCCCGAGGGCACCAGCATGGCGAGCGGCCGGAGCCGGCCGGCCTGCAGCAGCTGCTGCTGCTCGGCGAGCGAGGTGACGATGACCTGCACCTCGCCGGCGACGGCGGCGTTCTGGGCCGGTGCGGAGCCGTCATAGGGGATGTAGTTGAAGGTGGCGCCGGTGCCCTTCTCGAGGGCAAGCAGGTTCAGATGGTGGATCGAGCCGGCAGCGCTGGCGCCGGCGCGGATCTCGCCGGGCGTGGCCTTGGCGGCCTCGACCAGCTCCGCGAGCGACTGCCAGGGGGCGTCGCTCGAGACCGAGACGAGGTCGGGCGAGCCGCCGATGATGAACGGGTACCAGACGTCCATGCGCTGATCCCAGCCGCCCTGGACGCCGGCCGTGACCACGGACTCGGAGATGCCGGCGAGCGTGTAGCCGTCGGCCGGCTGCTCGAAGACGTAGCTCATGCCGACCGAGCCGCCGACGCCGCCGGTGCGGTTGGTGACGTTGATGCGGACCGGCAGGTTCTCCTGCATCTCGGCCAGGATCAGGCGGTTGGCGGTATCCGTGCCGCCACCAGCCGACCAGACGACGACGGCGTTGATGTCACGGCTCGGATAGTCCTGGGCGATGGCGCCGGTGGCGGTCAAGGCCGCGGCGATACCCAGAGCGAGTGTAGTTTTGGCGCGCATGGTCTGCTCCCTTGGTCGACCGTATGTCACTCCGCGAGCCGTCATCCGGACGATTGACTTGATTATCGGATGCGGTTCGGTATTTCTTTACGTATACGTAAATCCGGAGCCCGGTCAATGCGCAATTCCCATGCTCGATCCCACGAGGCTTAAGCCGCTCGGCACCGGCCTCGTGCGCCCGGAATGCGTGCTGGCGCACCGCTCGGGCCTGCTCTTCGCCGCCGACTGGACGGACCAGGGCGGGGTGGCCATCGTCCACCCCGACGGCCGCGTCGACCGGCACCTCGCCCGGGGAGCACCGCGCCACCTCCGGCCGAACGGCATCGCCCTCGAGCCGGGCGGCAGCTTCCTTCTGGCCGAGCTCGGCGCCGACACCGGCGGCATCTGGCGGCTCCAGCCCGACGGCTCGGTCGAGCCGGTCCTGCTCGATGTCGAGGGGCGGCCTTTGCCTCCCGCCAACTACGTGCATCTGGATGCCGAGGGCCGGCTCTGGGTGACGGTGAGCACCCGCCACATCCCGCGCCACGAGGCCGCCCGGCCGGACGTGGCCGACGGCTTCGTCGTGCTCGTGGCCGACGGCCAGGCACGGATGGTCGCCGACGATCTCGGCTATACCAATGAGTGCCTGGTCTCGCCGGACGGCCAGTGGCTCTACGTCAACGAGACCTTCGGCCGGCGGCTGAGCCGCTTCCCCCTCGGTGCCCGGGGCCTGGGCGAGCGCCAGACCGTCGCGGAGTTCGGCCAAGGCACCTATCCGGACGGGCTCACCTTCGACGAGGAAGGCAACATCTGGATCACCAGCATCGTCAGCAACCGGGTGATCCGGGTCGGCCCCGATGGCGGCCAGGAGCTCATGCTCGAACAGGTGGAGAGGGATCACGTGGCGGCGGTCGAGAACGCCTATCAGGCCGGCAAGCTGGATCGCACGCTGCTCGACCACGTGCCGGCCGGGCCCTTGAAGAACATCTCCAGCCTCGCCTTCACCGGCGCCGACCGCGGGACGATCTGCCTCGGCTGCCTGCTCGGCGACAGCCTCTTGCTGGTCGAGAGCCCGGTCCAGGGCGCGGCACCGGTGCATTGGGAGCACGATCTCGGCGGGCTCTGGCAACGGCTCGGCGACCGCCAGGGGGGCGACCAGTGAAGAAGCTCAGGGTCGCGACCATCGGCGCCGGCTATTTCAGCGCCTTCCATCACGACGCCTGGCAGCGGATCCCCGAGGTCGAGCTGGTCGGCGTGTGCGACCGCGACCCGGCGAAGGCGCGGGCCTATGCCGAGCGCTTCGCCGTGCCGTCCTGGCATACCGATCCGGCAGCCATGCTGGACGAGCTCCGCCCCGACCTCGTCGACATCGCCACCCCGCCCGCGACCCATGCCGGCCTCATCCACGAGACCATGGCGCGGCGCCTGCCGACCATCTGCCAGAAGGCCTTCTGCCGCTCGCTCGCCGAGGCGGAGGAGATGGTCGGCGTCGCCGCCGCGGCAGGGACGCTCTTGGTCGTCCACGAGAACTTCCGCTTCGAGCCCTGGCACATGGAAATCGGGCGGCAGATCCGGGCCGGCCGGATCGGCGAGCTCTTCCAGGTGAGCTTCCGCCTGCGGCCCGGCGACGGCCAGGGACCGCGCGCCTATCTCGACCGACAGCCCTACTTCCAGCAGATGCAGCGCTTCCTCGTCCACGAGACGGTGATCCATTTCATCGACGTCTTCCGCTTCCTCCTGGGCGAGCCCGAGGCCGTTCTGGCGAGGCTCGTGCGCCTCAACCCGGCCATCGCCGGCGAGGATGCGGGCGTTATCCTCTTCGAGTTCGACGGCCACCGGCGGGCCCTCTTCGACGGCAACCGGCTGGTCGACCACCCGGCCAAGAACCGCCGGCTGACCATGGGCGAGCTGCTGGTCGAGGGTGACAAGGGCGTGATCAGGCTCGACGGCGACGGCAATCTCTTTCATCGTGCCTTCGGCACCAACGAGGAGACGGCCATCGCTTATGAATGGCAGGACACGGGCTTTGCCGGCGACAGCGTGCGCGCCTTCCAGCAGCACGTCGTCGACCACCTCATGGGCAAGGGCGCGGTCGTCAACACCGGTCGGGACTATCTTGCCAACCTGCGGATCGAGGACGCCGTCTACCGCTCCTCCGCCGAAGGCCGGCTGGTGAGGCTCTGAGATGGCGAGCGTCATCGAGGAGGCGCCGGGGCGCGTCACCTTCGCCGAGCGGGCCTATCGCGAGATCAAGAGCCGGATCCTCGAGAACGAGATCCCGGCCGGCAGCATCATGCTGGAGCAGGAGCTGGCAGCCCTTCTCGAGATGAGCCGCACGCCCGTGCGCGAGGCGCTGATCCGCCTCGCCCGCGAAGGCATGATCGACGTCCGGCCGCGCCACGGCATGCGGGTGCTGCCGGTCTCGGCCAACGACATGCGCGAGATCTACCAGATCCTGACGGCGCTCGAGGCGGAGGCCGCCGCCCAGATCGCCCGCGAGGGCGCGCAGCCTAAGCACCTGGCCGAGCTCAAGGCGGCCGTCACCGAGATGGACGAGGCGCTCACAGCCGACGACCTCGATGCCTGGGCCCGGGCCGACGACCATTTCCACCGGGTCATCCTCGCCTCCTGCGGCAACGAACGGCTGAAGGCGATCATCGAGCAGTTCATGGACCAGTCGCACCGCGTGCGAAAGCTGACGCTCCGCCTGCGCCCGCGCCCGGTGAGCTCGAACGACGACCACCGCGCCCTGGTCGACGCCATCGAGCGACGCGACGCCGAGACCGCCTGGCGCATTCACCACACCCACCGCCAGCGCAACGGCCGGATGCTGGTGGAGCTGCTTGAGCGCCACGGCCTCGGCCAGCTCTAGAACGTCACACGGCAACCGCAGACTTCGTCAGGCTGCGGACGATCGGTGCTCACGTAGACGAGCTACGCTGCGCGCCGATCGCCTTGCCTTCCTCGTCTGCGGTCGCCGTGCAACGTTCTCTCTTGCCCGCTTCAGGCGGGCGGATCGATGTCCCCGCCGCTCTCTACCCAGCCCTTGAAGCCGCCGAGATTGCGGACGTCCTTGTAGCCGAGCTCCTGCAGCGCCTTGCCGACCAGGGCCGAGCGGCCGCCGGAGGCGCAGTAGACGATGACGGTCTTCTCCGGGCTCAGCTTTTCGTCGTGATAGGGCGAGGCCGGATCGGCGCGGAATTCGATCATGCCGCGCGAGATGTTGACAGCGCCCTTGACCTTGCCCGACGCCGCCACCTCGGGCGCGTCGCGAACGTCGACGACGACGGTGTTCGGGTCGCCGAGCAGCGCCTTCGCCTCGGCGGGCGTGATGGCGGGCACGACGGCGTTGGCCTCGGCGACCATGTCCTTGGCTGTCTTCGGCATCGGCGTCCTTCCTGATTCCGGTTCTCGGTGCTCACGGGTGAGCGGCCGTAGACTAGCAGGCTGCCGTGACGGCTCCTACAGCCGGAATGCCGGAAGTCTTGCCCGAAACGCCGGCTCAGCCAGTAGCGCGGGCGGCCGTGTCGAGCTGGTCGATCACCGCCTTCGCCAGCTCCCGCGTCGTGTGCCGGCCGCCCAGGTCCTGGGGCACCGCACCCCCGGCGAAGGCGAGGTCGACGGCGCGCTCGAGCGTGGCGCCGGCCGTCACCATGTTGTCCTGGCCGTGCCGCTCGCCGAGCCAGTCGAGCATCATCGCGGTCGAGAGCAGCATGGCGGTCGGGTTGGCGATGCCCTGGCCGGCGATGTCGGGGGCGGAGCCGTGGCTCGGCTGGAAGAGCGCATGCTCGAGGCCGATCTCGGCACAGGGGGCGAGGCCCATGCCGCCGACGAGGCCGCCGCCGAGGTCGGAGATGATGTCGCCGAACATGTTCTCCATCACCATCACGTCGAACTCCCAGGGCTTGCGCACGAGGTCGAGGGCGGTGGCGTCGACATAGTGGTGGTCGGCCCTGACGTCGGGGAAGTTCCTTGCGCGCTCGTCGAAGATCTTGCGGAAGAAGGCCATGGCGACGAACACGTTCGCCTTGTCGACGCAGGTCAGCCGGCCGGGCCTGCCCCGCGCCTTGCGGCGCTCGGCGAGGCGGAAGGAGAAGTCGAAGAGCCGCTCGCAGTTGTCGCGCGTGATGACCAGGGTCTCGCGCGCGATCCGGTCGTCCTCGACATAGCCGACGCCGCGCGAGGCGAAGAGGCCCTCCATCGATTCGCGGATGATGATGAAGTCGATCTCGGCGGCCCTGGGGTGGGCGAGGATGGCCGGGGTGTTGGGCAGGGCCCTGACCGGGCGCACGCCGGCGAAGAGGCCGAACTCGCGGCGCATGTCGAGATGCGGGGCGATCTCCGTGCCGTCGGGGAAGCGGACGTCGGGCAGGCCCATGGCGCCGAAGAGGATGGCATCGGCGGAGCGGCAGGCCTCCATCACCCCGGGTGCCAGGTCCTTGCCGGTCTCGCGGTAATAGGCGGCACCGCCGTCGTGATGCTTGAGGGCGAGGCCGAGGCCGAAGCGGCCTTCGAGGACCTGCAGCACCTCGAGCGCCACGGCCATGACTTCCTGGCCGATGCCGTCACCCGGCAGGACCGCCACCTGAAATTCGTTCATATCG
Organism: Alphaproteobacteria bacterium; assembly: GCA_030431615.1. Taxonomy (GTDB): domain Bacteria; phylum Pseudomonadota; class Alphaproteobacteria; order Geminicoccales; family Geminicoccaceae; genus SLRI01. The sequence continues at coordinate 14,020 of JAUIID010000031.1, read as the reverse complement.
AGACTCTGCCGACTGGGCCGCTCCCGCCCGAGGGAGGCGGAGGCATGGCTGGAACTGACAAACGATACATCAACGGATACATTATCGTGTGCGACCGGTCAATCCGACACCGCCCCGCCAGTGGTGCCGCCGGTAGTGACCGCGCGCGGCCATGCGTGCTACTGACCGGACATCTCTGGCGCAAGCGGAGCGGCCCCGGGCGGGGTGGTTCACCGCCGGTGCATTTTCGGGCGAATCCGCGAGGTTGGGCGACATATGGTAACAGCGATCGACACGTCGCCCCGGATCGCGGACGAGATCGTTTGCACCACCTGCTACATGTGCGCCTGCCGCTGCGGCATCCGGGTGCACAAGCTGGAAGGCAAGATCCGCTATATCGACGGCAATCCCGAGCACCCGGTCAACCGGGGCGTGCTCTGTGCCAAGGGCTCGGCCGGGATCATGCACCACAACTCGCCGGCCAGGCTGACCAAGCCGCTGAAGCGGGTCGGCGAGCGCGGCGAGGGGAAGTTCGAGGCGATCGAGTGGGACGAGGCGCTCGCCATGGCCGAGGGCTGGCTGCGCGAGGTGCGGGAATCCGACCCCAGAAAGCTCGCCTTCTTCACCGGCCGCGACCAGAGCCAGGCGCTCACCGGCTTCTGGGCCAGCCAGTTCGGCACCTGCAACTACGCCGCCCATGGCGGCTTCTGCTCGGTCAACATGGCCGCCGGCGGGCTCTACACGATCGGCGGCTCCTTCTGGGAGTTCGGCGAGCCGGACTTCGAGCATGCCCGCTACTTCCTGGTCTTCGGCGTGGCCGAGGACCATGACAGCAACCCCCTGAAGCTCGGCATGGCCGAGCTGAAGAAGCGGGGTGCGAAGATCGTCTCGGTCAACCCGATCCGCACCGGCTACTCGGCCATCGCCGACGAGTGGATCGGCATCCGTCCCGGCACGGACGGGCTCTTCGTCATGAGCCTGATGCACGAGCTCATCAATGCCGGGCGGATCGACGTCGACTATCTCCGCCGCTACTCCAACGCCCCGGCCCTCGTAATCGACGCACCCGGCGACGCCGATGACGGGCTCCTCGCCCGGGACGGCGACGGGCGGCTCCTCGTCGGCGTGCAGGGCAAGGCGACGGTCGCCCCGGCCGGCCCTGCCGTCCAGGCTGCCCTCCAAGGCCGCTACACGCTCGCCGACGGGCGCGCCGCCGTGCCGGTCTTCGAGCTCCTCGCCCGGCGCTATTCCGCGCCCGAATACAGCCCGGACGCGGTGGCGGAGCGCTGCGGCATCCCGGCCGCCACCATCCGGCGGATCGCCGCCGAGCTGGCGGCGGCGGCCTTCGACGAGCCCTGCGTGCTGGAGCGCCCCTGGACCGACACGGACGGCGTGCGGCACGAGCGGATGACCGGGCGGCCAGTGGCGATGCACGCCATGCGGGGCATCTCGGCGCACAGCAACGGCTTCCATACCTGCCGCGCCATCCATCTCCTGCAGGTCCTGCTGGGCACGATCGACACGCCGGGCGGGTTCCGCTTCAAGACCCCCTACCCCCGGCCGATACCGCCGGGGCCGCAGCCGGCGGGCCGGCCGGACCAGATCGCCCCGGGCCTGCCGATGTCGGGCGCACCGCTCGGCTTCCCGCGCGGGCCGGCCGACCTGATCGTCGACGAGGCGGGCCGGCCGCAGCGCATCGACAAGGCCTTCTCCTGGGACGCCCCCGTCTCGGCGCACGGCATGATGCACAGCGTCATCGGCAACGCGTTCCGCGGCGATCCCTACCGGATCGACGTGCTCTTCATGTTCATGGCCAACATGGCCTGGAACTCGGCCATGAACACGACCGAGACCATGGCCATGCTCACGGCGAAGAACCCGGATGGCTCCCATGTCATCCCGAAGATCATCTATGCCGACGCTTTTTCGTCCGAGACCGTGGCCTATGCCGACCTCGTGCTGCCGGACACCACCTATCTCGAGCGGCACGACTGCATCTCGCTGCTCGACCGGCCGATCGGCTCGGCCGATGCGATCGCCGACGCGATCCGCCAGCCGGTCGAGACCCCCGAGCGGGACGTGCGGCCCTTCCAGGACGTGCTGATCGACCTGGGTGCCAGGCTCGGCCTGCCGGCCTTCGTCGACGGGAACGGTGCCCCCCGCTTTCCCGGCGGCTATGCCGACTACATGGTCAACCACGAGCGCAAGCCCGGCGTCGGCTCGCTCGCCGGCTGGCGCGGGGTCGATGGCGACCGGCACGGCAAGGGGGCCGTCAACCCGAACCAGCTCGAGCGCTACAAGGCGAACGGCTGCTTCTTCAGCCTGCCGATCCCCGAGGAAGCCAGCTACTTCAAGCACGCCAACGCGGCCTACCTGAAGTTCGCGACCGAGCACGGCCTCATCGACGAGGCGGCGCCGATCAGGCTGCAGCTCTACAGCGAGCCCTTGCAGCGCTTTCGCCTCGCCGCCCGCGGCCACGGCGCCCAGCAGCCGCCGGACGAGAAGCGGAAACGGATCGAGACCTATTTCGACCCGCTGCCCTTCTGGTACATGCCCTTCGACGAGGCGGCGGTCGACACCGGCACCTTCCCGCTCCACGCGGTGACGCAGCGGCCGATGTTCATGTATCACAGCTGGGGCGGGCAGAATCCCTGGCTGCGTCAGATCCTCGATCGCAACGCCCTCTACCTCAATCGCCGCACTGCCGCAGAGCTCGGCATCGAGGAGGGCGACCGGGTCGCCATCACCAGCCGGCACGGGCGGGTCGAGGGCCGGGCGAAGCTGATGGACGGCGTGCATCCTTCCACCGTCTGGACCTGGAACGCCATCGGCAAGCGCCGCGGTGCCTGGGCGCTCCAGGGTGACATTCCCGAAGCGCGCGAGGGGTTCCTCTTGAACTCGCTGATCGACGACCTCCTGCCCGAGCGGGACGGCGGCTATCGCTACGCCAATGCGGACCCGGTCACCGGCCAGGCCGCCTGGTACGACCTCCGGGTGCGGGTCGAGAAGCTCGGTGCCGATGCGCGGGCGTCGGAGCCGGCCCCGCTGCCCCGCCCACCCGGCGCCATGCATGTACCGGACACGCTCAGCTACCGGGCGCGAGGCGGCGCATGACCAGCCTTCCCGCCACCCCCTCGGCCAAGCGGCTCGGCCTCGTCATCGATCTCGACACCTGCGTCGGCTGCCAGGCCTGCGTCGTCCATTGCAAGGAATGGAACACCAGCAGCGGCGCCTCGGCGCTGAGCGACACCGAGCCTTACGGCGAGGAACCGAGCGGCGCCTGGCTGAACCGGGTGCACGGCTTCGAGCTGGACGACAGCGCCTCCGGCGGCTGCGGCAGCACCGTGCATTTCCCGCGCTCCTGCCTGCATTGCGAGAACGCCGCCTGCGTCACCGTCTGCCCGACCGGCGCCTCCTACAAGCGCGCCGAGGACGGCATCGTGCTGGTCGACGAATCGAAGTGCATCGGCTGCGGCCTCTGCGCCTGGGCCTGCCCCTACGGGGCGCGCGAGATGGACCAGGTCGCCAAGGTGATGAAGAAGTGCACGCTCTGCGTCGACCGCATCTACAACGAGAACCTGCCGGTCGAGGAGCGCGAGCCGGCCTGCGTGCGCACCTGCCCGGCCAAGGCACGCCATTTCGGTGATCTCGGCGACCCCGAGAGCGACGTCTCGCAGCTGGTCGCCGAGCGCGGCGGCGTGGCGCTGATGCCGGAGCTCGACTACCGCCCGACCAATCGCTATCTGCCGCCGCGCCGGCCGGTGCCGACCGCCGACCAGAAGGCGGCGCTGGAGCCGGCCCCGGGCGGCTTCCTCGGCTGGCTCGACCGGCTGCTCGCCGATCAACCGTAAGGGCTGCCCGCCTTGCATCCAGCTCCCTCGATCATCTTCTTCACCGCGGCCTCGGGCGCCGGCTACGGCCTTCTCGTCTTCGCCGCCCTCGCCGGGCTCATCGGCCTCGTGCCGGTCGGCAGTGCCAGCGGGTTCGCCCTCCTCCTGCCGGCGCTGCTGCTGGTCGCCGCCGGGCTGCTCGCGTCGGCCGGCCATCTCGGCCACCCGGAGCGGGCCTGGCGGGCCTTCAGCCAGTGGCGCTCGTCATGGCTGTCGCGCGAGGGTGTCGCCGCCGTCGTCAGCTTCGTGCCGGCGCTCGGCCTCGCCTGGGCCTGGGCGCTGGACGGCAGGCTGGCGCCGCTCCTGGCGCTGGCGACGATCCTCATGGCCGTGCTCACCGTCTACTGCACGGCCATGATCTACGCCTCGCTGAAGCCCATCCCGCGCTGGCACCACCGCCTTGTGCCGCCGGTCTATCTAGGCCTCGGTGCCGCGAGCGGCAGTGCCGTCGGCATCGCCGCGGCGGCCTGGACGGGAGCACCCCTGCTGCCGCTGGCCCCGCTCGTGGCCTTGGCCCTTCTCGTCGGCTGGGGGCTCAAGTGGCGCTACTGGCAGTCGGTCGACACCCAGCCGGCCACCGCCACCACCGCCGATACCGTGGGCCTCGGCGACCGGGGCACGGTCCGGCTGGTCGAGCCGCCGCATACCGAGCGCAACTACATCCTGGACGAGATGGGCTTTCGCATTGCCCGCAAGCACAGTGCGAAGCTCAGGCGCCACGCGCTCGTGGCCGGGCTCGCTTTGCCGCTCGTCGCCCTCGTCCTGGCCCTGCTCCTGCCGTCAGCGGCAGCCGCGCTGCTCCTGAGCATCGGCGCCGCCCTCGCCCTGGTCGGCGTGGCGATCGAGCGCTGGCTCTTCTTCGCCGAGGCCGAGCACATGGTGATGCTCTACTACGGCAAAGGGGCGGTCTGACCGCCTACCGCCGGGCGAGGCGGGCGGGTCGCGACGCCCGCGCCAGCCGGCGCCCCTGCAGATAGAGAACGATGGCCGGCAGGGTGCCGAGGCCGGCGATGACGCAGCCCCAGGCGAAGGCGCTCATCGATTCCAGACCGATCTGCAGGTGCTGGAAGGCGGCACCCTCCAGAAGCAGGGCAACCATCCAGGCGGTCATGACGACGGCCGAGACGATCTCCCGCATGTGGCGCCGCGTCGTCCAGGCGGCCGGCGGCTGCGCATCGAACTGGCGGGAGATCCAGGTGGTGGCGAGGGCGGTGGCGGCGAGCGAGAGCCCAGCCGGAATTGCGTAGACCATGACGAGCGACCCACTCCGATCGGCCCCGCATCGGCCGGCAAACCGGGCACTCCGGTCGCATCGGCCTGCGGACGCGCTCAGATAGTCGCGCGGCGCCCCTGGCGCCCGTGCATTTGCGCCGGGGGTCGAAGGCGAGACAGCGCAAAGCTGCAGATCAGACCCAGCCGCCGTCCGCCAGATATTGCTGGTTGGTCATGGCGCTGCTGTCGTCGGAGGCGAGGAAGAGGACGAGGCGGGCGATCTCGTCCGGCTGGAGCTGGCGCTTGAGGCACTGGCGCTGCAGCAACTCCGCCTCGCCCGCCGCATCGAGCCAGAGGCGCTTCTGCCGCTCGGTCATGATCCAGCCCGGGGCGATGCAATTGACGCGGATGTTGTCCGGGCCGAAGTCGCGCGCCTGGCCGCGGGTCAGGCCGAGCACGCCCGCCTTCGAGGCCGTGTAGGCATGCATCCCGCCCTGGCCGGCCACCCAGCTCACCGAGCCCATGTTGACGATCGAGCCGCCGCCCTGCCGCTTCATCATCGGCTGGACCGCCTGGGCACAGAAGAACTGGTGCTTGAGGTTCATGGCGATCCGGTCGTCCCAGTACTCGGACGTCACCTCGGCGAAGGGATGGCGGTCGTCGCGCGCGGCGTTGTTGACCAGCACGGTGATGTCGCCGTGCGCCTCGGCGGCCTTGGCGACCGCCGTGCGCAGGGCCTCGATGTCGCGCAGGTCGGCCTCGAGGAAGAGCGGTGCCGCGTGGCCCGCCGCCACAGCCTCGTTGACGGTCTTGCGGCTCGCCTCGGCATCGAAGTCGATGAAGGCGACCTTGCTGCCCTGCCCGGCCATGGCGTGGACGATGGCCGCACCGATCCCCGAGCCGCCGCCGGTGATCAGGACGGAGCGGTCCTTCAGGCTCGGATAGGTCGCAAAGCCCGTCATGGAAGCCTCATTCGTTGGGAGTGGTGGCGAGTACCGGCGGCACCCGGCGTCGGCCGCGCACGGCGCTGACCACGACGACGAGCCAGATCACCAGGGTGATGACGCCGAGCCCGGCGGCGATCGGCCGCTCGAAGAAGGCGAGCAGGTTGCCGTCGGCCTTGATCATCGACTGCATGAAGTTGCGCTCGACCATGCTGCCGAGGACGAGGCCGAGGATCGCCGGCGCCACCGGAAAGCCGTTTTCTTCCATGATGAACGCCACCACGCCGAGCACCAGCATGACGGTCACGCCGAAGACCGTGTTGTTGATGGCGAAGGCGCCCACCATGCAGAGCAGGAGGATGACCGGCATCAGCACCTCGCGCGGCACCTTGAGCATCTGGCCATAGGACTTGATGGCGACCCAGCCGAGCGGCAGCAGGAGGAGGTTGGCGACGAAGAAGGCGAGGAAGACCGCGTAGAGCAGCTCGGGCTGGTTGAGCATCACCATCGGCCCCGGGTTCATCCCCTTCATGTAGAGGATGCCGATGACGATGGCGGTGATCGAATCGCCTGGAATGCCGAAGACGAGAGCCGGGACCCACGCCCCGCCGAGGCTCGCATTGTTGGCGGTGCCGGCGTCGACCAGGCCCTCGACATGGCCGGTGCCGAACTTCTCCGGCTCCTTCGAGGCCTTCTTCGAGATCGCGTAGGTGACCCAGGCGGCGATGTCGGCGCCGGCCCCCGGCAGGATGCCGATCAGCGTGCCGGTCAGGCTGCCGCGCGCCGCACCCAGCTTGTAGCGCCGCAGCGATGCGAGACCCGGCCGGATGATGGAGCCGCTTGCCTGGCTCACCTTGGCCATCTGGTCGCGCCCGCCCGTGGTGCCGAGCGCCCAGCGCAGCACCTCGGAGACGGCGAACATGCCGATCATCGCCGGGATGAAGCTGACCCCGCCCATCAGCTCGACCGAGCCGAAGGTGAAGCGCGGCTGGCCGGCCATGATGTCGATGCCGATGGTGGCGATGAAGAGGCCGAGCAGCAGAGAAACCAGGCCCTTCACCGGGCTGCCCGTCGAGACGAAGGCGGCGCAGGTGAGGCCGAAGGTGGCGAGCCAGAAATACTCGAAGGTCGAGAAGCTGAGCGCCACCTCGGCCAGGAGTGGTGCCGTGAAGGCGAGGATGGTGGCGCCCACGAGCCCGCCCAGGACCGCGCAGACGAGGGACGTGCCGAGCCCGAGATTGGCCTTGCCCGCCTGGGTCAGCTTGTAGGTGTCGTCGACATAGGCGGCCGATGCCGGCGTGCCCGGGATGCGCAGGAGGGCCCCCGGCAGGTCGCCCGCGAAGATCGCCATGGCGGTGGTCGAGACGATGGCGGCAAGCGCCGGAATCGGCTCCATGAAGAAGGTGATGGGTACCAGGAGTGCGGTCGCCAGGGTCGCGGTCAGCCCCGGCATGGCGCCGACGAAGAGCCCGAAGGCGCCGGCCGCGACCATCACGACCAGCACGTAAGGGTCGAAGACCAGGGCGAAGGCGGCAAGCAGCGTGTCGGTCATGAACGAGCCCCGGTCACCGAGTCAGGCCCCTCACCAGGGCAGTCGGGGCAGGATGTGCCCCTGCGGCAGCGGCACCAGCAGCATCGTCCGGAAGGCCCAGTCCACGACGAGGACGAGGACGACGGCAATCACGAGCGAGGAGAGCCAGTGGCCGCCGCGGAAGCGCACGAGCAGCACGTACATGCCGAGGCCCGCGGTCAGGACGAAGCCGAGCCGGTCGACGAAGAGGATGAAGGCGAGGATCGCGAGCAGCGCGAGCCCCGCGTCGACCAGCCGGTCGATCCGGTGGCCGGCGACGTCGACCCAGCCCGTGACGGCCCGGGCGCGCCAGCCGGCGACGATCAGCACGAGCCCGGAGAGGATCAGGCCCGTGCCGATGATCGTCGGAAAGAAGTCCGGGCCGTAGACCTGGCCGTGCGTCGCCGGGAAGGTGCTCGCCTGCAGCACGATGGCGAGGCCGCCCAACAGGATCACGAGGCCGAGAATGGCGTCGTTGAATCTCATCGGAACGGCCCCGCCCGTGCTTCCGGATCCGGCCCGGCTACTTCGCCATGCCGAGTTCTTTCATCACGCTGCCGAGCGACTCGTTGCTCTCGGCCATGAACGCCTCGAAGCCCTCGGGGCCCTCGAACACCATGCCGTAGCCACGATCGGTCATGAAGTTGCGGAAATCGTCGCTGGCGTGGATCTGCTCGAGCAGCGGCACGAGGGTGTTCACCACCTCTTCCGGCAGGCCCTTCGGCCCGGCGACGCCGCGCCAGGCGCCGAGCCTCCAGTCGATGCCTTCCTCCTCGAGGGTCGGCACGTCCGGGAAGTTGTCGGCCCGCGCACTCGCCATGATGGCGAGGCTCTTCACCCGGCCGGCATCGATCAGCGACTGGGCTTCCGGGATGGAGCAGGTGACGACGTCGACGCCGCCGGCAACGAGGTCCTGCAGGCCGGGCGCGGCACCCTCGGACGGGACCCAGGGCACCCGGTCCGGCTCCATGCCGGCGGTCTTCAGCATGCCGGCGAGCGCCAGATGCCAGATGCCGCCCTGGCCGGTGCCGGACGCCTTGAGCGTGCCGGCGGGATTGTCCTTCACGTAGGCCAAGAGCTCGTCGATCGTGCTCCAGGGCGCATCGATGCCCACCTGCACGCCGGACGGATCCTCGTTGTAGAGGACGAGCGGCGTGTAGTCCTGGTAGGTCAGGTCGGTGAGGCCGGACCAGTGCATCATGCCGATCTCGACCGTGACGATGCCGAGCGTGTAGCCGTCGGGTTCGGCCGTGGCGATGGCGCTGTGGCCCACCACGCCGGAGCCGCCCGTGCGGTTGACCACGTTCACCGGCTGGCCGAGCGCGGGCTCCATCAGCGATGCCAGGATGCGCGCGGTGGCGTCAGTGCCGCCGCCGGCACCCCAGGGCACGATGAGCGTGATCGGGCGATCGGGATAGGCCGCCTCGGCCCGCTGCATGCCCAGCGCCAGGACTGCGGCAGCAGCACATCCCAGGAGAATTGTCCGTCGCAACATGGCTTGGAGCCTCCCAGTTCTTCGTTTGCGATGGGAGGACGCTAGCCGATCCTTTTGGCTTCGGCCACCATTAGAAGCTGCCGAAGAGCGTACCCATGACGATCAGGGCGACGAGGGCCAGGAGCGGCACGACCATGCCCGTCACGGCGATATCGAGATAGGCCTGCCCATGGGTCTGCCGGCAGATGGCGAGGAGCGTGACGACGGCGCCATTGTGCTGCGAGGCTACTCGGCGCGCCGGCGGCGGCCGGGCGCCGGCCTCTTCGCCATGTCCTCCAGCACCTCGACCGGCCTGAAGGTATCCGAGAAGAGGTCGGCGAGATCGATGGTCGAGCGGTTGCCCAGATCGTCGAAATGCTCCCCGAGCCACGCGTCGGCCCAGGCGCGGCCCTGGGCGAAGAGGTGGGTGAGGTAGGCCCACTCGGCGTTGAGCTTGCTCGAGGCCTCGAGATACTGGACCTCGTCGGTGGCCTGGATCATGTGCATGCGGACTGCGCGATCGCGCTCGTTCTCCAGCCCTTCCGCGTCGATCACCTGATGCAGGAGGTGGATGGCGCGCAGTTCCTTGAGCAGCGCCGCGTTGAAGGTCAGCTCGTTGACCCGGTTCATGATGTCGCGGGCGGATTCGGGCAGCTTCTCGCGCCGCATCGGGTTGATCTGGACGATGACGACGTCCCGGCAGCCCGGCCCGTCGACCAGCGGATAGAGCGCCGGGTTGCCGATATAGCCGCCGTCCCAGTAGGCCTCGCCGCCGATCTCCACCGGGCGGAACATGAAGGGCAGGCAGGCCGAGGCCATCACCGTGTCGACCGAGAGTTCGCCGGTGCGAAAGATCCGCCCGCGGCCGGTGCGCACGTTGGTGGCGGTGACGTAGACCTCCACCTCGTTGCAGGCGTTGACGCGGTCGAAATCGATCGTAGCGACGAGGAGATCGCGCAGCGGGTTGAGGTCGAGCGGGTTGAGCTGGCTCGGCGCGAAGAGCCGCGTCATCTGGTCGAAGAAGTGATACCAGGGTGAGGTCTCGAGGCTGAAATTGCCCGAGAGCCGGTCCCACAGGCTGCGCTGGATGGGCGAGAACCGGGCGGCGTCGCTGACCGCCTTCCAGAAGGCGGCAAGCGCCTGCCGCGCCTCTTCGGGGCCGCCCTTCTGCAGCCCGTCGGCGAGGACGACCGCGTTCATGGCGCCGGCGCTGGTGCCGCTCAGCGCGTGGATCTTCAGCCGGTCGTCCTCGAGCACCCGGTCGAGCACGCCCCAGGTCAGGGCACCATGCGAGCCCCCGCCCTGCAGCGCCAGGTCGATGGTCTTGGCCGGCATCGTCTTCTCCCATCCCGTCGCGCCGCAGCAGGGCGCTGCCGCCATTCTTGTGCATTGCAGCATGGATGGCAACGGCGCCGGCGCCTGACTACCTGGCGCCGCCGCGCCATCGGCAACGGGCACCCGGGTCTGCCCCAGCATTCATTCGAAGACCGCAAGTAATACTGTGCGTCTGTTAACCATGACCCTTAACTCCTGCGCGCGGCGACATGTGCATAGTCGAATGCGGGCAGTCGAGCGCTCGCTTCCTGCCCGGGGTTTCTCCAACGCCACGGGTCGTCATGCACAAGGTTCAGTTGAATGGTCTGCCGGTCACGACCGTCACCGGCAGCGAGCCCATCCTCGCTGCCCTGAAGAACAGCCTCGCGGAGCGGACCTCGCTGCTCCTGACTTTCGTAAACCCGCATGCCTGGCGGATCGAGGAGGAGACCGGCGAGCATGCCCGCCTGCTGCGCCAGTTCGACATGGTGCTGCCGGACGGCATCGGCGTGGTGCACCTGCTGCGCCGGCTGCACGACCGCTCGGCCGGCCGGTTCAGCTTCGATGCCACGTCGCTCTATCCACCCGTGCTCGGCACGCTGCAGGAGCACGGCGCCTCGCTCTTCGTCGTGGGCGCGAAGCCGGGTGTCGCCGAGCGGGCCGTGGCACGGATGCGGGCGGCCTTCCCGGGCGTCGATTTCCTCGCCGCCCGCGACGGCTACCAGGACTGGGCGGCGCTGGAGCGGGAGATTCTCGACCGGCGGCCCGCCGTGGTGCTCTGCGGCATGGGTGCCCCGCAACAGGAACGGTTCATGCTGCGGCTGAAGACGGCCGGCTACACGGGCGTGATGATCAGCTGCGGCGGCTTCCTCGACCAGCTCGCCCAGGCCGAGCGCTACTACCCGGCCTGGATCGACCGGCTCGACCTGCGCTGGCTCTACCGCGTCTACAAGGAGCCGCGGCGGCTCTGGCGGCGCTATGCCGTCGACTACCTGCCCTTCCTGCGCTTCGCCTTCGCCGCCCTCGCCCGCCAGCGCCTGCTCGGCCCCGGCCTGCCCTTGCCGATCGAGCCGTCCGACCAGCGCAACTGAACCGGCGACCTGAACCGCGGCGCAAGGCTTCGGCCCCTTTCGCCCTCCTGCCATAGGCACTAGCTTCCGCGGCGGGGCTGCCGGCACCTTGCGGCCCCGATCAGGGAAAATGGCCGCAACGGCAGGGAGCAGCGATGACCAACCCGGGCAAGCTCAGGATCGGCCTGGTCGGTGCTGGCGCTATCATGCGGCTCAGCCATGCGCCGACCATCCGGGCCAGCGAGCGGGCCGAGCTGGTCGCGGCCTTCGATCTCGACCGTGGTCGAGCCGAGGCGCTGACGGCCGAATTCGGTGGAAGGGCGTTCAACGATCTCGATGCGATGCTGGCGATGCCCGGCCTCGATGCCGTCATCGTCGCCACGCCCAACCAGCACCACGAGGCGGCCGTGGTGGCCGCCGCCGGGGCCGGCAAGCATGTCTTCTGCGAGAAGCCCTTGTCCCTGGACGTGGCCGGCAGCCGGCGCATGATCGAGGCGTGCGACCGGGCGGGAGTCGTGCTCCAGGTCGGGTTCAATCAGCGCTTCTGGGGCCAGGTGGAGATCGCCAAGGGCCTGATCGATGCCGGTTTCATCGGCAAGGTCCATCAGATGCGTTCGATCTATGCCGAGAAGGCCAGCGCCTATCCCGCCGCCACCGGCTATCGCTACGACCTCGCCCAGTCGGGCGGTGCGACCACCATCGACCTCACCATCCACCGCATCGACCTCGCCCGGCACCTGCTCGGCGATTTCAGCGGGGTGATGGCCGAGCTCGTCCACAGTGCCCTGCCGGAGAAGGTCGACGACAACGTGCTGATGCTGACCCGCTTCGCGAGCGGGGCGCGCGGCTGCCTTGCCGGCAACCGCTACTCCCCCAATATCGGCGACGGCACCGACCTCTACGGCAGCGAGGGCACGATCCATCTGGCCAGCGAGACGACGGGGCCATTCACCTCCGCACCGCTCGCCGTCTACACGGAGAAGCCCGCCGCCGAGCTGCCGGACGTGCTGCGCGAGGCGCACTACCCCGAAGCCTGGTGGGAGAGCTTCAAGGGTGGCTGGATCACCGTCCGCCCACCGCGCCGCAGCCCCTATGGCAAGCAGCTCGCGGCCTTCTGCGCCAGCGTCCTCGACGGTGCCCCCGTCAGGGTTTCGGGCATGGACGGCCTGCGCGCGCAGGAGTTCGTGCAGGGCGCCTACCAGTCGATGAACGAGGGGCGCTGGGTCGACCTGCCGCTCGCCGACGACACGCCATTCGTCATCCCGGCCTACTCGTGAGAAGCGCCATGCGGACCTGCTTTCACAGCGTCGGCCTGCCGGACCGCCCTCTGGTCGAGGTGATCGGGCTCGCCGCCGATGCGGGCTACGCGGCCATCGAGATCAATTGCGAGACCCTGCCCTGGGCGCCGCCCCACCTGACGCCCGCGGCCGATGCCGGTACCCGCCGGGCCGTGGTCGCCGCCGCTGCCGCGCGCGGCCTGCCGATCGCGGCCCTGGGCGCCCATGTCGAGATGGTGAGTAGCGATCCGGCGCGACGGGCCGCGGCCATTGCCTTCGTCGAAGGCTGCATCGACCTCGCCGCTGATCTCGGGGCACCCATCGTCCACATCCTCTCCGGCCCCATCGACCAGGGCCAAGACCGCGAGACGGCCTGGGCCTGGTTCCGGGATGCCGTGCAGAACAGCACCGCCCATGCCGCGAAGCGGGGCATCGGGCTCGGCGTCGAGGCCATCGCCGGGCACCTCTTCCACAAGGTCGACGACTATCACCGGCTCTGTGCGGAGCTGCCCGACACGCCCTTTTGGGTAAACTTCGACCCGAGCCATCTCGTGGTGCAGAACGAGGACCCCGTGCGGGTCGTCGCCGAGCTCGGCGCCCGGATCAATCACGTACACCTGAAGGACGGCAAGGGCACCTTCCCCGACTTCTCCTTCCCGCCTCTGGGCGAGGGTGCGATCGACTTCCCCGCCCTCGTAGAGGGGCTGCGGCGGGCCGGCTACGGCGGTGCCCTGTCGGTCGAGTACGAAGCCCAGGTCTACGGTTACCGGCTGACCGAGGCGGAGATCCTGAACCAGGGCCAGGCCTTCGCGGCAGCGCTCGCCGGCTGATCCGGCCTTCGGCCCGTATCGTCAGGGTTCTGCGGCTATGGTATGAGTGCCGGCAGGGAGGCGGCTCGACCGGGAGGCGTCGATGCGGCGGCGTGGCTTTTCGCTGTTGCTGGTTGGGGTGGCGTCGGCGCCATTGGCGGGTCGGGCGCAGCCCGTCAACTTGCCGGTGATCGGCTTTCTGAGCGGCGCCTCGCCGGAACCGTTCGCCCCGTATGTCGCGGCATTCCGGGCCGGCCTCGAGGCCTCGGGCTTCGTCGAGGGGCGCAACGTCCAGGTCGAGTACCGCTGGGCCGAGGGCGATTACGGGCGCCTGCCGGAGCTGGCCGCCGAGCTCGTCGGCATGGAAGTCGACGTCCTGGTGTCGAGTGGTGGCGACCGGCCGACCCAGGCGGCCATGGCGGCGACCTCGACCATTCCCATCGTCTTCGTCGGCCGCGACGACCCGATCCGCTTCGGCTTC
>JAUIID010000267.1 GCA_030431615.1 Alphaproteobacteria bacterium | reverse complement strand
GGCGACACCGAGCTCGGCCACCTCGTGCATCTGCCGGGTGCGGATCTGCAGCTCGATCTTGCGCTGCTCGGGGCCGATGATGGTGGTGTGCAGCGAGCGGTAGCCGTTGGGCTTCGGGGTGGAGATGAAGTCCTTGAAGCGGCCGGGCAGCATCTTGTAGCCGGCGTGGATGAAGCCCAGCGCCGCGTAGCATTCGTTGACGCTGTCGACGAGCACGCGGAACGCGATGATGTCGGAGAGCTGCTCGAAGCTGACGTTCTTGCGCTGCATCTTGCGCCAGATCGAGAGCGACGACTTCTCGCGGCCGGTGACGTCCGCCTCGATGCCGGAATCGGCGAGGTGCCCCTTGATCCCGGCGACGATGCGCTCGACCAGGTCGGTGTCGTCGCGGCGCAGCTGCCGGAGCCGGGTGATGACGCTCGTCCGGGCGTCGGGCGAGAGCTCGGCGAAGGCCAGGTCCTCGAGCTCGGCCTTGAGCTGGTCCATGCCGATCCGCTCGGCGAGCGGCGCATAGATCTCCATCGTCTCCCGGGCGATGCGCTGGCGGCGCTCGGGCGCGGCGATGAAGTGCAGGGTGCGCATGTTGTGCAGACGGTCGGCGAGCTTGACCAGCAGCACGCGGATGTCCTCGGACATCGCCACGAGCAGCTTGCCGAAGTTCTCGGCCTGCGCGGTCTGCGCCGACTGCAGCTGGATCTTGTTGAGCTTGGTGACGCCGTCGACGAGGCGGGCGACCGTGTCGCCGAACAGCCGGCGGATCTCGGCCAGCGTTGCGCCGGTGTCCTCGATCGTGTCGTGCAGCAGCCCGGTGGCGATCGAGGCGGCATCGAGCTTGAGGCCGGCGAGAATGCCGGCGACCTCTACCGGGTGGTGGAAATACGGGTCGCCAGAGGCCCGGAGCTGTGAGCCGTGGGCGCGCATGGCATAGACATAGGCGCGGTTAAGCAGGTCCTCGTCGACGCCCGGGTCGTAGCTCTTGACCAGCTCGACCAGCTGGAACTGCCGCATGACCTTGCGGCGCTGGACCGGCTTCGCCTCTTGCGACATAGTGTCGCAAGTCTCTGCCACGGGCACGGGCGGCGCCGGGTCGAGCGTGACCGCCGCCGCCTCGCTCATCGTCGCCAGCCCGGGTTCAACCCGTGCCGAAGCCGACGACCGGGGGCCGCCGGCCTGCAGCAGGTTGAACGCACAGGTTTCATCAGTCCTCGTCGAGTACGTCCTCGTCGCCGTAGTCGACGCCCGCCGGCATCATGTCGTCCTCGCCCGGCTGGCGGCTCGGGATGAGGGCCTCGAGCTCCTGCGCGAGGTCGTCCGACAGATCGCCTTCATCGTCTGAATGCCGGCGCAGTCCGTGGATCAGCTCGTAGCGCAGATGGTCGAGATCGACTGTGGAATCGGCGATCTCACGGAGGGCAACGACGGGGTTCTTGTCGTTGTCGCGCTCCAGGGTGAGTCCCGAGCCGGCCGAGATGTCGCGGGCGCGCTGCGCCGCGAGCATGACCAGCTCGAAACGGCTCGGTACCCGCTCGACGCAGTCTTCAACCGTTATTCGTGCCATCGATCATCCGTTCAGGGTTTGTCCGTTGCTCGTCCCTACAAACTAGTCATGCTGCGGCGCGGCGCAAGCGGCAACGCCCCGGTCACCGAGCGGCCTTTCGTCCACCGGATGTACTTTCTTTCACCGGTTTTCGACGGCCAACCATACGCAAACCTCGCTTGGAGCGCCGATCGGAAGCCGTTACCCTGCGTTACGCGTTCCGCATGGAACACGCGCCCTCGGACCGGCATTTGAGAAGCCGGCCACGATTCAATATCCACCGCGGCAACGACCGCACGAAACTCCGGAGTCGGCAATATGGCCAGGCCAGCAGCCCTCAAACATTTTCACCCCGATGAGCGCTTCGCCGTGTTCATCGACGGTGCCAATCTCTACCAGACCGCCAAGGCTCTTGGCTACGACGTGGACTATCGTCGGCTGCTCGAAGTCTTCTCGGGCTGCGGGCGGCTGCTTCGCGCCTATTACTACACGGCGTTGCTCGACGAGCAGGAGTATTCGCCGATCCGCCCCCTGGTCGACTGGCTCGACTACAATGGCTACACCATGGTGACCAAGCCCTTGAAGGAGTTCAGCCAGGGAGCCGGGCGCCGCAAGTTCAAGGGCAACATGGACGTCGAGCTGACGGTCGACGTCATGGAGGTCGCCGGTGCCGTCGACCACGTCGTGCTGATGACCGGCGACGGCGACTTCCGCCGCCTCGTCGAGGCCGTGCAGCGGCGCGGCGTCAAGGTGAGCGTGATCAGCACCATCAAGACGCAGCCGCCGATGATCGCCGACGAGCTTCGCCGCCAGGCTGATTTCTACATCGAGCTCGCCGACCTCACCGAGCACATCGCCCGTGCCCACGCACCGCGACCGGCAGCGAGCGACGAGCCGGACGAGGAAGAGTACGAGGACGAGTACGAGGACGACGACGAGGACGTCGAGTACATCGAAGACTGACGGAGCGCCCCTCGCCCCGCCCCCATCCGGTCACGGCCGGGTGGGGGCGCCTCGGGCTGCTAACCGCGCGGCGCGTGGTCGAAGAGCCGGTCGCCCTGCTCGTCGATGATCTGCCGTCCCTTGACGATGGCGAAGTCGCGCGCCTGATCGGCCGAGGCATGGGTGTCGGCACGGACGAAGCGATGCTCGCGCGGGCCATCCGGGAAGTCCTTGGTGATGGTCCCGGCAGTCAGGAACTGGCTGCCCTTGTTCATGGCCGTCGGCTGGATCAGGCAGCCCTTGTGCTCGACCGCGTCACCGAGCGCCTTGCCGGCGCCGGCCTCGCCGCCCCCGGCCTCGCTTCCTCCGAAGAGCTTCTTGATCAGCCCGCCGAGCATCGACTTACTCCCTGTTCAGGCGTGGGGCCCGGCTTCCGAACGGTCGCCGGCACTCAATAGGTCAAGAGGGGAGGCATCGTCCCGGCTTCCGCGACCCAGCGTGCCACCATGCTCTCGGCCGGAACGGCGCGCGTCAACTTCTTCTGGGCGTTGACCTCCTCCATCCGCTTCGCGAGGTTGGCGGCATTGCGCGTCTTGAGCTCCTTGACCGTGTCGACGCCGGCAGCCTCGAGCAGCTCGGCATACTGCTTGCCCACGCCCTTGATCCGCATCAGGTCGGCCATGTTGGCCCAGTGCAGGATGCGGGCGGCATCGATCCCGGTCTTTTGCGCCAGCTGCTGTCGGCCTTTGGGTTCGGCGGCCGCCTTCAGCAGGGCCGAGGTCGAGGCGATGCCGGCCTCCCGCAGCTTGGCCCCGTAGGCGCCGCCAATCCCCTCGATATGCTCGATCGTGTAGGCCATGTTCTTGTCCTCCCGGATGTGCCGTCACTTTGCTGCCGTCACCCTGCCGATTTGCGGGCTTGGCGGCGCCGAGGCAAGCCTTTCCTTGCCCGCCGGACCTGGTCGCATCGTGCCCGCCGCGGCAACTTGCGGTTCTCCGGTTGATCACGACCGCCAAGCGCCCTACTCCCGGACCACACAACAAGGAGCGCTGTGATGCGGGTGCTGATGACCGGGGCAGCCGGCGGGGTGGCGACGATGCTGCGGCCACTTCTCGCCGGCCTCTACGACGAAGTGGTGCTGAGCGACCGGCAGGCGCCAGAGGCGCTGGCGTCGCACGAGCGGTTCGTGGCCGCCGACCTCGCCGATCCGGCCTCGCTGGCCGCCGCGTGCGCCGGCATCGACGGGATCATCCATCTCGGTGGCCATTCGGTCGAGGGCGAGTGGCAGGCGATCCACAGCGCCAATATCGTCGGCTGCTGGAACCTGTTCGAGGCGGCCCGCGATGCCGGTGTGCAGCGCGTCGTCTTCGCCTCCTCCAACCACGCCGTGGGCTTCTACCGGCGCCGCGACCGGATCGGCGTCGACGAGCCGGTCAGGCCCGACAGCCGCTACGGCGTCTCCAAGGCCTTCGGCGAGGCGGTCGGCTCCTTCTTCGCCGACAAGTTCGGGCTCAGGGTGCTCTCGATCCGCATCGGCAATGTCGGGACCGTGCCGCTCGACCGGCGGCGGCTCTCGATCTGGATCCATCCCGAGGACCTGCTCGCGCTGATCCGCATCGGGCTCGAGCATCCGGAGTTGCACCAAGCGATCGTCTATGGCGAGAGCAAAAACGAACGCTCGTGGTGGGACAACCGCACCGCCTACCGGCTCGGCTACGAACCGAAGCACCGGGCCGAGGATCATGTCGAGCTGGCCCTGGCCGCCCAGGCCAAGCTGCCGCCCGACCCGATCGGCGATCTCTTCCAGGGTGGGACGTTCTGCGCCGCCGAGTTCGCGGGCGACCTGAAGCGGACGTCCTCCTAGCCGCCCGATCAACCCGGCGGTGCCCGGGTAACAGTCGAGACAGCGTCGGACGTTAGCCTCATCGTATTCGAGTATCGATCGAGGCAGTTGCGGCTCGGCGGGCCACTTGGCCCCGTTGCGCCGCTCATCGGGCTTTGGCGTCATGTCACCGGTTGACCAGCCGGGACCCCGGGAGCCAGTCCGAGAGCATGACCGCGAACGCTGCCGTGCCGCCGATCCGGCTCGATCGCTATCTGGCGCTGCTCGCGCTGCTGCTGGCGATGGTGTTCGGCTTCGTCGTGCTCGGCGAGCGACAGAAGGCGGCAGAGCGCCCTGCCCCGGTCACCGGGACGCTGCCGCTGCCGCCCGACCCGCGCCTCGCCGATCTGGCCGACGAGCGCGATCGGCTCCTCCTGGAGCAGGCGGAGCTCGCCGAAGGGCTGGCCACCGCGAGGCAGGCTTTGGCGGCGGCCGAAGCCGATGTCGAACGCCTGGAGAAGCAGGTCGCGAGGCTCGAGCAGGACCTCGCCGCCGAGGCCGAGGCCCGCGCGGCGCTCGAGCGGCAACTGGCCGAGATGGCCGCCGAGCGTGACCGGCTGGCCGCCGAGGTCCGCTCCATCACCCGGATCCGCGAGCGTCTCGCGGCGGAGCTGGCGGCACTCATGGCCGCCACCACATCCCCGCCCGTGACACCCTCACCGCCGCCGGCGACCGACCTGCTGCCGGGGCCGAGCCTCGCACCGGACACGCGCGCCGGCCAGCCGGCCACTGGCGACCGCGCCGGGCGTCTGGTGATCCTCGACGGCCGGCGCCCCGCCGTGGCGGAGGGCATCAAGGCGTACCAGGCCGGCGATTACGAGGAGGCCGCACGCCTCTGGTCCAGGGCCGCCGCCGAAGGCGAGCCGTTGGCCCAGTTCCACCTGGGATCGCTGCTGTTCGAGGGACGGACCGGCACGCCCGACCTCGTCATGGCCTATGTCTGGCTCAGCCGGGCCGTGGCGGGCGGGCATCTGCCGGCCATCGAGGTGCGCCGCCGGGTCCGCTCGGCCATGACGGATGAGCAGTACGCGGCCGCATCGGCCATTCTCGAGGCCGGCTGACCCGCGTCGCCCTGGGCTTGTTGGCGACGCCGTCCTGCTGGTACGTTGCCCGGTCAGCTCGGGAAGCGCCCATGGTGATCAGCGTCTTCGACCTCTTCAAAGTCGGCATCGGCCCGTCCAGCTCGCATACCGTGGGCCCGATGTGGGCTGCCCACCGCTTTCTGCTGGCGCTCGATGCCCGGCGGCTGGTCGAGCGCGTCGAGCGGGTCGAGGTCCAGCTCTATGGCTCGCTGGCGTTGACCGGCAAGGGCCATGCGACGGACCGCGCGATCCTCCTGGGCCTCGCCGGCGAGGTGCCGGACAAGGTCGATCCCGATGCAGCGACAACGCTGGTGCAGGCCATCCGCGAGACCGGAGCGCTTCGGCTGATGGGCCGCCGCGAGATCGCCTTCAGCGAGGCGCTCGACCTGCAGTTCCGCCAGTTCGAGACGATGACCAAGCACCCGAACGGCATGCGCTTCCTCGC
>JAUIID010000030.1 GCA_030431615.1 Alphaproteobacteria bacterium | reverse complement strand
CCGCGCTTGCGGAACTGGCGCTCCATCTGTTCGCGTTCCTTCGCCGTACCGCGACGCTGTGCCTTGATCGGCATGTCGGCCATCCGGTAGAGACCTTTTACTTCCTGGGACTCCAGCTCCAATTGAATCACTCTCTCCACTCCTTGTGCTCCTATGATCACGGGCAAGCTCAAAGCAACATCCTCCACCCCTAACACATCTTCGTGCACACAGGCAGCCGTCATGACTCGCTTTTGGTCTCGAAGTACAGCCTGAGCCAAACGAGCGGTTCCAAGGCCAATGGCATAACAGGTTGCCCCTTTTCGCTGAATGACTTCCTTGGCGACATCACGCACGTTCTGAAACAGGGAATACGGCGGCAGCTGCATTACGCCGAACATGAGGCCCGCGGAAAATGCCAACGCCGCGAAACAAAACAGGGACAGCAGTAACGCAAGAATATCAGAACGCTTCATATTCTCCTACTCGCTACATTGGATGACGTGCCCCATTGCTAACGTCACGGTAACACTGATCAAGTGCGTAATTTCCTTCCGGGAAAAAAGGCATGAAAAATCTGTGTGATTGCGAAGCCTTCGCGACCGCGGTGCAAACTGCGGCATATTGGGCGGAGGTGTGCTAGGATCGCTAAAGCGCTGAATCGCGGCCAACAGAGCCGTCGAACGCGCGGGAGGAGACGGAATGCCAGCCATTTGCCAATGGGACCGCGGGCGCGGTGCCGCATGATGTGCGTGACCGGCTCGCCGGGGTTGCGGCCGTGCTATCCGGCGGCGTGCGCCGGCGGACCGTCCGGGCGCGCGATCACCGTGCGGCGGGTTTTCCCGGGCTCTGGACCGTCAGGTCGGTCCCGCGTCACGGACGTTCCGGCCTATGAGATCCACTGCATCGCGCCGGGACCGGTGCGACCGGATAGCCGCTCGACTCCATGAGCCATGCCAGCACCCCCAGGACCAGCATGACCGCGATGCCGAAAACCGTGTTGTTGATGGCGAAGGCGCCGACGACGCAGAAGATCAGGATCAGCGGCAGGAGCAGGTTGCGCGGCACGGCGAGGATCGGCCGCGCGGCGCGGATCGCCATCCAGCCCAAGGGGATGAGCAGGAGGTTGGCGAGGAAGAAGGTGATGAAGATGGCATAGAGCATCGCCGGCTGCTCGACGAAGATCCGGGGACCCGGATTGAGCCCCTTCATGAAGAGCACGCCGATGGCGATCGCCGTGACGGCGTCGCCCGGGATGCCGAAGACCATGGCCGGCACCCAGGCCGAGCTCAGCCCGCTATTGTTGGCCGAGCCTGCCTCGACGATGCCCTCGGCATGGCCATGGCCGAACTTCTCGGGTGTCTTCGAGAACCGCTTGGCGTTGGCGTAGGCGATCCAGGCGGCGATGTCGCCGCCGGCGCCGGGCAGGGCACCCACCGTGGTGCCGAGAGCACTGCCGCGCAGCACATTCACGCGATAGCGCCAGAGCACGGCCGCCAGCCCGCGAAAGGGGTTGCCGACGTTCACCTTCGGCACGGCGCCGAGCGCTGTGCCGTCGGTGATGTTGCGCAGCACCTCGGAGACGGCGAACATGCCGATCATCGCCGGGATGAAGCTGACCCCGCCCATCAGCTCGACCGAGCCCATGGTGAAGCGCGGCAGGCCGGAGGTGATGTCGAGCCCGATCGTCGCGATGAAGAGACCGAGCATGAGCGAGACCACGCCCTTGGCGCGGTCCGCGGCACTTACGAAGGCGGCCGAGGTGAGGCCGAGGGCCGCGAGCCAGAAATACTCGAAGCTGGAGAAGCCGAGGGCGATGCGGGCGAGCAGCGGGGCGGCAACCACCAGCACCACAGCACCGAAGAGGCCGCCGAGGGCGGCGCAGACGAGGCTGGCGCCGAGGGCGAGCTCCGGCCGACCGGCCCGGGTCAGCGCATAGGCCTCGTCCGTGTAGGCGGCGGAGGCCGGAGTGCCGGGAATGCGCAGGAGCGCTCCCGGGATGTCACCGGCGGTGATCGCCATGGCGGTGCAGGCGACGATGGCGGCGACCGCGGGCAGGGGGTCCATGAAGAAGGTGACGGGCACGAGGAGTGCCGTCGCCATGGTGGCGGTAAGGCCGGGCACGGCGCCGACGAAAAGCCCGAAGAAGGCCGCCGCCAGGATGACGAGCAGCACCTGCGGGTCGAGCACCAGGACCGAGGCGGCGAAGAGATCGGTCAAGCCCGCACCCTAGAGCAGTGCGCCGAGCGGCCCCGCGGGCAGCGGCACGAGGAGCAGGCGGGTGAAGACGAGATGGACGGCGATGGCGACGGCGATGGCCCAGAAGACCGCCGGCAAAGGCCGCACGCCGAGGATGAGCATGAGCCCGCCGCTGTAGATGGCGGCGAGCAGCGGAAATCCCGCTGGCCGCCAGAGGACGAGCATCAGCAGGAGGCCGCCGAGCAGCCAGAGCACGGCCCCCTGGACCCGACGATCGTAGCCGAGCGTGCCGACCGAGAAGAGCGGTCGCTCGGCCCGGCCGCGCCAGAGCACGACGAGGCCGGCGGCACCCATGGCGATGCCGATCAGGGTCGGAAAGGTCGCCGGCCCGAAACGCTGGCCGGGCATGTCGGGCAGGCCCGACGCCGCCCAGAGGAGAAGGGCGGCGCCGGCGACGACGACGCCGCCCGACAGGCCGTCGGCGAGGCGCATGGCTCGTGCTCGCGCGGGCGCCTACTTGGCGAGACCGACCGCCTGCATCGCCGCGCCGAAATTCGCGTCCGCCGTGGCGAGATAGTCCGCAAAGGCGTCGGGTGCCGCCCAGGTGACGCCGAAGCCGCGGCCGGCCATGAACTCGCGGAATTCGTCGCTGGCGACGATCTCCTCGAGCGCCGGGACCAGCACGGTGGCGACCTCGTCAGGCATGCCGGCGGGCCCGGCGATGCCGCGCCAGGCGCCGGTCGTCCAGTCGACCTCGATGGCCTCGGCGACGGTCGGGATGTCGGGAAAGGCCGGATCACGCTCGTTCGCCATGACCGCGAGCGTCCTGACCTCGCCAGCATCGACCAGCGAGCGCACCTCGGGCATGGTGGTGGTGACGACGTCGATGGCATCCGAGACCAGGAGCTGCAGCGACGGCGCCGCGCCCTCGGCCGGGATCCAGGGAATGGCGTCGTGTGCGCGGCCCGAGGCCTGCAGGAGCCCGGCGAGGCCGAGATGCGCGGCACCGCCCTGGTTGGCGCCGGAGGCCTTGTGCTGGCCGGGGGCGGCATCGACCATCTCGAGCAGGGCACCGAGATCGGCCGCCTCGAAGTCGGCCCGCACGTGGATCGCCTGCGGATCGGTGTTGTAGAGCCCGTAGAGGCTGTAGTCCTCGAAGGTCAGCGGCGAGGTGCCGATCCAATGGAACATCGAGAGCTCGGTGGTGATGACGCCGAGCGTGTAGCCATCGGGCGCCGCATTGGCGATGTCGGTATGGCCGACCACGCCGCCGCCGCCGGTGCGGTTGACGACGTTGAAGGGCTGGCCGAGGCGTTCCTCCAGCATCGACGCCACGATCCGCCCGGTGGCGTCGGTGCCGCCACCTGCGGACCAGGGTACGATCAGCGTGACCGGCCGCTCCGGCCAGGCCGCCTCAGCAGCGGTCGTCGCCACCAGGGCAACGGCCGCGACCAGCCCCGCCGCCATCAGGCGGATTCCCGTTCCTTCATTATTCATTGTTGCCTCCCCGGGCATCTTGTTCAGTCGCTTCAGGCGGCAGTCTGCAGCGCCACCCCCATCGTCTGCAAGGCGTCACGGATATTCTTCTTCTGCGCCTCGCTCGGTGCATGCATCGGCGGCCGCGGCAGGCCGGCCGCGCAGCCCTGCAGGGTCAGGGCGTATTTGGTGCAGGCCGGCAGGTTGTCCGCCTCAATGGCGTTCCAGACCTTGAGGAGCTGCAGGTGCAGTTCCTTCGCCCGGGCGTGGTCACCGGCCTGGCAGGCGTTCCAGAGCGCCACGCAGGCATGCGGGGCAGCGGTCGGCAGGGCGGCGATGGTGCCGTGCGCACCCAGCATGAAGGCCGGGTAGAGGAGGGCGTCGACGGCCGTGAAGACGAGGTCCTCAGGCTCGGTGATCAGCAGGAGATCGGCGACGCGCTTGAGGTCGCCGGCACTCTGCTTGACCCCGACCACGCCCGGCACCTCGCGGAAGATGCGGTAGAGGAGCTGCGGCGAGAGATAGACCCAGGGCACGACATTGTAGATCAGGATCGGCTTGCCGGTCTCGCCCGCCAGCCGGCGGAAGTGCTCGACCATGGCGTCGTCGCTCGGCTTGAAGAGGTAGTGGACCGGCGTGACCTGCAGGGCCGCCACGTCCAGATGCGCGATCGACCTGGCCCGGCGGATGGCGTCCCGCGTGCTGTCGACGATGATCCCGGCAACGACCGGCACGCGATCCGCCACCTCGTCGACGGTCGTTTCCATGAGCCGCACGAATTCCTCGTGGTCGAGCGTATGCCCCTCGCCGGTGCTGCCGCCCGCGGCGAGCCCGTGCACCCCGGCATCCAAGAGGAAGCGCACCTGCGCGCGGACACCGGCCTCGTCGAGCTCGCCCGACGCGTCGAACGCGGTGGTCGTCGGTGGCACGATGCCGAAAAGACGTTCACGGACCTGGTTCATGGCGCTGCTTGCCTTCCCTGTAGAGCAGTCAGTGTTCCATTTAATGGAACGACGTTCCAGAAGTGCTTTCGCCATAGACCCGCCCGGCCGAGCCGTCAATGCCGGCCGGAGCCGGGCAGGCCCTGCGGATTTCCCTACAAGGCCCGCCGCGCGACGATTGCCGCCCGCCCGCCCGATCGACTAGTCTTTGCCCATCGGACGGGTGGTTGAGTGGTAGCAAGCTTCGGTGCACGGGAAAGGTGGGAGGTTCGGCCCCCACTGGCCCCTGGACCGCGCCGCTCGCGAACCCTTTCGACAAGGAAGCGTGGCCGAGTGGTTGAAGGCACCAGTCTTGAAAACTGGCATACGGGCGACCGTATCGTGGGTTCGAATCCCACCGCTTCCGCCAAGCACGCTCATTGCCCACCAGAGCCAGTGCGTGCGTAGCGTCACGCCCGCACGAGGCGTGCGCCGAGCGTGTCGGCGAACGGGGCCATGACGTTGCGCGTGTCGACGACGAGGCGTGCCCGCTCGGCGAGCAGCGCGTAGTTGACCGCCGCGTGGTCGGTGACGACGAGCACGAGATCGGCAGCGCCGATCGAATCGGCGTCGAGGGCGATGCCGCGGCGCCCGGCGAGGCGGGCGTGCTCGCGGGTGGGCGGAATGACCGGCACGTGGGGGTCGTGGTGCTCGACCACCGCGCCCCGCGCCTCCATCAGCTCCCAGACAACGAGTGCCGGGCTCTCCCGCATGTCGTCGATGTTCTTCTTGTAGGCGACGCCGAGCAGCAGCACGCGGGCACCCCGCAAGCCCTTGCCGCTCTGTCGGTCGAGGGCCTCGGCGGCCCGGTCCACGACATGCTGCGGCATGGCGGTGTTGATCTCGCCGGCGAGCTCGATGAACTTGGTGGCGACGCCGAACTCGCGGGCCCGCCAGGTCAGGTAGAAGGGGTCGATCGGGATGCAGTGGCCACCGAGGCCGGGCCCGGGATAGAAGGGCATGTAGCCGAAGGGCTTGGTCTTCGCCGCGTCGATCACCTCGAAGACATCGATGTTCATGCGCTCGAGCACCAGCTTGAGCTCGTTGACCAGGGCGATGTTGACCGAGCGGAAGATGTTCTCGGTGAGCTTGACCGCCTCGGCGACCGCCGGGCTGGAGACCGGCACGGTGCGGCTGACGAACTGGTCGTAGAGCGCGATTGCGAGCCGCAGGGCGGCTGCCCCGTCGCCACCGACGACCTTGGGGATGGTGCCCGTGGCGAAGTCGGCATTCCCCGGGTCCTCGCGCTCGGGGCTGTAGGCGACGAAGATGTCGTGCCCGGAGCGCCAGCCGGCCGTCTCGATCAGGGGCTTGACCACTTCCTCCGTGGTGCCGGGCCAAGTGGTCGATTCGAGCACGACGAGCTGGCCGGGCTGCAGATGTGGCCGGATCGCCTCGACGGTGCGGGTGACGAAAGTAAGGTCCGGCTCGCGGTGCCGGCCGAGCGGCGTCGGCACGCAGATGAGGACGGCGTCGGTCTCGGCGATCCGTGCAAAGTCGACCGTCGCCTCGAAGGCACCCGAGGCGCGCACGGCCTGGATCCGCTCGTGCCCGATATGGGCGAGCGGGCATACCCCGTCGTTCAGGCCCCGCACCTTGGGTGCATCGATGTCGAAGCCCAGCACGCGAAAGCCGGCGCCTGTCGCCGCCAGCATCAGGGGCAGGCCGACATAGCCCATGCCGACGATGCCGATCGTCGCCTCGCGCGCCACGAACTGCCGCTCGATCGCGGCCGCATCGACTGCTGTCATGCTGCACTTCCCGCCTAGGCACGAGGACCGGCCCGCGCCGGCAACGTGGCTGGAGAAATCACTTCCTGCCCGGTCACGGCAAGCACCGATATGCCCGACGGTGCCAGCCGGTGCCGCCGAGAGCGGGTTCGACCCGCCCGGATCCGGCGCTAGTTCGCCCGCTGGCGGCGCCAGCTGTTCGGGCTGCAGCCGTGCCAGCGGTGAAAGGCACGGGTGAAATGGGCGGGCTCCCCGTAGCCGAGGCTCTGGGCGATCTCGGCCACCGGCCGGCTGGTGGTGGCGAGCGCCCGCTCGGCATGCGCCCGGCGGGCGGCATCGACGATGTCGCGATAGGATTGCCCCTCCGCCTGCAGGCGACGCTGCAAGGCCCGCCTCTGCAGGCCGAGCCTGGTGGCGGCACCGTCGAGCTCCACCTCGCCGTCGACGAGGCGCAGGTCGACGACGTCGATCAAGGCCGCGGTGACCTCGCCTTCGGGACGGCCCTCGACCATCCGACGCAACGCGGCGAAGCCCGGCGGTGCCGTGTTGCCCGGCGTATCGAGGGCGCAGCGCTCGAAGACCATGCCCACGCCGGGTCGCCCGAAGCGCACCTCGACACCGAGTCGGATGGCCAGCTCCTCGGGTCCGGCGGCCGCCCGGTAGGGCAGCTCGACCCAGTGCGGCTGCCAGGCCGGCCCGAGGAAATGGCGGACGAACCCGATCATCGGTGGCAGGGCATGATCCGCATGCTGGCGGGCGCGGGCGGGATCGGCGACCGACTGGTGATAGGCGAGCCGAACGAGATCGCCATGGACCTCCGCGCGCATGTTCCCCGCTGTCTGATAATAGCGCATGGCCCGACAGAGCCTGGCGATGCCATGGCGGAGCGTCCGCCCGGCGGCCGCGTAACGGACCCAGTCACCGAAGGCCTCGGGCGGCATGGCACAGCCCACGTCGAGGCCGAGCAACGGATCGTCCAGGACGAGCGCCGCCCGCTCGAAGATCGCGATCATGTCGACGAGCGGCAGCCGCGCATCGGGCCGGTCGAGCAGGGCCAGCGGCACGCCGGAGTCGGTGAAGAGCAGGTTGGCCGTTTGCTCGCCGGCCTGTTCCCTCACGATCCTCGGCAGCGGGCCGAAGCCGCGCATGGCGGTGGTCGTGAAGCGGTTTGGCATGGCTCGCCCTGCTCCTCGTGCTCCAATAACGTGCTGACGCAAAATGGTAAGCGTCGCCGTGGAAATAGCGCTATTCCAGTCCGCGCCAAGGACACGCATGCCGCGGCATGTCGAGCCGACGCGCGAACAACTCCCGGGAGGAGACTCTTCATGAAACAGCAAGCAGGCTTGGCGACGGTGCTTGCCATGGGCCTGGCACTGGTTGCCGGGCCAGGTCCCGCCAGTGCGCAGGACGCCGACAAGCCGAACATTCTCGTCATCTGGGGCGACGATATCGGGCAGTCGAACATCTCCGCCTACACCAGGGGGATGATGGGCTACCAGACGCCGAACATCGATCGGGTCGCCGAAGAAGGCATGATCTTCACCGACTACTACGGCGAGCAGTCCTGCACGGCCGGCCGTTCGTCGTTCATCATGGGCCAGAGCGTGTTCCGCACCGGGCTCTCGAAGGTCGGGCTGCCGGGCGCGGATCTCGGCATGCGCGTGGAAGACCCGACCATCGCCGGGCTGCTCAAGGCCCAGGGCTACGCCACCGGCCAGTTCGGCAAGAACCATCTCGGCGACAAGGACGAGATGCTGCCGACCAATCACGGCTTCGACGAGTTCTTCGGCAACCTCTATCACCTCAACGCCGAGGAGGAGCCGGAGAACGAGGACTATCCGGGCGACATGGTGCTGGCGGACGGCCAGACCTTCCGCGAGCGCTTCGGTCCGCGCGGGGTGATCAAGTCGTCGGCCGACGGCGAGATCGAGGATACCGGCCCGCTGACCAAGAAGCGCATGGAGACGGTGGACGACGAGACCGTCGCCGCGGCGATCGACTTCATCAAGCGCAAGGAGGAAGAGGGCGTTCCCTGGTTCGTCTGGTGGAACGGTACGCGCATGCATTTCCGCACGCACGTCAAGGAGGAGCTGCGCGGCATTTCCGGCCAGGACGAGTATTCGGACGGCATGGTCGAGCATGACATGCATATCGGCCAGTTCCTCGACCTGCTCGACGAGCTCGGCATTGCCGACGACACGATCGTCTTCTACTCGACCGACAACGGGCCGCACATGAACACCTGGCCCGATGCCGGCATGACTCCGTTCTGGAGCGAGAAGAACACCAACTGGGAAGGCGCCTGGCGCGTCCCGGCCATGGTGCGCTGGCCGGGGCACATCGAGCCGGGCTCGGTCTCGAACAACATCGTCCATCACATGGACTGGTTGCCCACCTTCGTCGCCGCGGCCGGCAATCCCGACATCAAGGAGCAGCTCATCGAAGGCGGGGTCGAGGCGATCGGGCGCACCTACAACGTCCATCTCGACGGCTACAACATCCTGCCGCTGCTGACCGGCGAGACGGATGAGAGCCCGCGCAAGGAGATCTTCTACTTCTCCGACGACGGCGACCTGACCGCGCTCCGCTACGACGACTGGAAGCTCCTGTTCATGGAGCAGAAGGCCTGGGCGACGTTCCGCGCCTGGATGGAGCCGTTCACGCCCCTGCGGGTGCCGCTGATCTTCAACCTGCGGCGCGATCCCTACGAGCGCTCCTACCGGACCTCGAACACCTACTATGACTGGCTCCTGGATCGGGCCTACCTGCTGGTGCCGGCGCAGCAATATGTCGGCAACTTCCTCGAGACCTTCGAGCAGTTTCCGCCGCGCCAGAAGGCGGCGAGCTTCTCGCTCGACCAGGTGATGGAGAAGTTGTCGACCCACGGCGGCGCGCAGTAGCGCGCCGGCCTTTCGCCTGAGAGCGAGGCCGGTCGGCTTTCGGCAGACCGGCCTCGACCAGGTGGCGGGAGTGGGAAGCGGACGCGTCACAACTGGGGGTATGGGCCCGGATTGCAGGAATAAGGTCGTGGGCCTGCCAGTGACGGAGGGCACATGAAGAAGGCCGATCTCGCGACGCGCCACCGGGTCACCGACGGCAGGAAGTTCCGGCTCGCGGACGTCGATCCGGCCGACACGGCCGGTCTCGACATCGACAAGGACGATGCCCGGGCGCTCCTCGCCGACAGCATCAAGGACCTGCGCAAGCTGCAGGAGCGGCTCTATGCCGAGGGCAAATGGGCTGTCCTGATGGTGCTCCAGGCCATGGATGCCGGTGGCAAGGACAGCGCCATCGAGCATGTCATGACCGGCATCAACCCGCAGGGCTGCGATGTCCGCTCGTTCAAGCAGCCGGGGCCGATCGAGCTCCGGCACGACTTCCTCTGGCGGCATGTCGCGGGCCTGCCGCAGCGGGGCAAGATCGTCATCTTCAATCGCTCCCACTACGAGGAGGTGCTCGTCGTCCGCGTGCACCCCGAGATCCTGGAGAAGCAGAGCCTGCCGCAGGAGCTTGTCGATGACGCCTTCTGGGCGAATCGCTTCAAGGACATCCGGGCATTCGAGCGTCACCTCGCCAATAGCGGCACCGTGGTCCTGAAGTTCTTCCTCTACATCTCGAAGGACGAGCAGGCCCGGCGTTTTCTCGACCGCATCGACGAGCCGGACAAGAACTGGAAGTTCTCCTTCGGCGATCTGGAGGAGCGCAAGCACTGGGACGAGTACATGGCCGCGTGCGACGACATGATCCGGAGCACGGCGCGGGACCATGCGCCCTGGCACGTCGTGCCGGCCAACAACAAGTGGTACGCGCGAATGGTGATCTCCTCGGTGCTGACGGAGACCCTCGAGCGGCTCGATCCCCGCTACCCGACGGTGACCGACGAGGAAAGACAGCGGATGAAGGCGGCGCGCGACGCTCTGGCACGCGAGGCAGGGCTTTGACGGACGGCGCACCGGAAACCGGCAGCGGTGCGGCGCGGAGCCAGATCGAGGCTCTTCGCGAGCGCATGGGCGAGGCGATCATCGGCCAGCGCGAGGTGATCGAGCGCCTGCTGATCGGCCTGCTGGCCAACGGCAACCTGCTGGTCGAGGGCCTGCCGGGGCTCGCCAAGACGCGGGCGATCAAGTCGCTGGCGAAGAACCTCGAGTGCGACTTCAGCCGCATCCAGTTCACGCCCGACCTGCTGCCCGCTGACGTCACCGGCACCGAGGTCTACTACCAGGGCGAGAAGGGCGGCGAGTTCCGCTTCGAGCCCGGGCCGATCTTCGCGAACATCGTGCTCGCCGACGAGATCAACCGGGCACCGGCCAAGGTGCAGTCCGCCCTCCTCGAGGCCATGGAGGAGCGCCAGGTGACGGTCGCCGGCAAGACCCACGCGATGACCCCGCTCTTCATGGTCATGGCGACCCAGAACCCGATCGAGCAGGAGGGCACCTACCCCTTGCCCGAGGCGCAGATGGACCGCTTTTTGATGCATGTGAGCATCACCTACCCGCCAGTCGAGGACGAGGTCGAGGTGATCCGCCTCGTGCGCGGCGAGGAGATCAGGGCCAGCGCCGAGGCGTCCGACGCGAAAG
The DNA here is from genome assembly GCA_030431615.1 of Alphaproteobacteria bacterium. Lineage (GTDB taxonomy): Bacteria > Pseudomonadota > Alphaproteobacteria > Geminicoccales > Geminicoccaceae > SLRI01. The sequence goes on along the minus strand of JAUIID010000030.1, from coordinate 23,625 downwards.
CGAAGGAGCCCAGACAGCCCGTCCCGCAGGACGCCGTGTTCGCGGCGCGGCGCGAGATCGGCGCCATCCACGTTGCCGACGAGATGGAGCGCTACATGGCCGATCTGGTCAACGCCACGCGCATCCCGGCCGAATTCGGCGACGACCTGCCGCGCTGGATCGAGGTCGGCGCCAGCCCGCGCGCCAGCCTGGCGCTCGACCGCTGCGGCCGCGCCCACGCCTGGCTCGCCGGCCGCGACTATGTCGACCCCGAGGACGTGCGCGCCGTAGCGCCCGACGTGTTCCGCCACCGGCTCAAGCTGAGCTACGAGGCCCAGGGCGAGGGCGTCACCCCGGACCGGGTCGTGGCCGAGATCATCAGGCAGGTGGCGCTGCCCTGAGACTGGCTCGGAGGGAAAGGGCGATGCGCGACCAGGCGGCGCGGATCAGGACTGGCACCTTGCCCCCGGCACCGCCGCCGGGCGACGAGGATCCGCGCGTCCGCGTCACGCTCGGCCATCTCCGCTCGCTCGAGGGCCGGGCCCGGGGTCTCACCTTCCTGCCCCGTCAGCCGGCCCGCTCGGTGCTCAACGGCCGCCACGCGTCGCGGCTGCGCGGCCGCGGGCTCAACTTCGAGGAGCTGCGCGACTACCTGCCCGGCGACGACGTCCGCTCGATCGACTGGAAGGTGACCGCCAGGACCGGCCGGCCGCATGTCCGCGTGATGACCGAGGAGCGCGACCACCCGGCGCTGATCGTGGTCGACCAGCGCATGTCGATGTTCTTCGGCTCGAAGCTCAACATGAAGTCGGTGACCGCCGCCGAGGCGGCTGCACTCGCCGCCTTTCGCATCCTCGACCAGGGCGACCGGGTCGGCGGCATCGTCTTCGACGACGAACGCATCGCCGAGATCCGGCCGCAGCGCACGCGGGCCGCCCTCGACCGCTTCCTCGCGGCCCTTGCCGACGCCAACGGCCTGCTCAGGGCCGAGGCACCGGCGGTCGAACCGATCTCGCTCACCCGCGTGCTGCGCAGCGTCGCCCGGATCGCGCCCCGCAACCACCTGATCATCGTGCTCAGCGACTTCGACGTGGCCGACGCGGAGACCGATCGGCTCGTCTCCGGCCTCGCGCGGCGCAACGACCTCGTGCTCGGCCTCGTCTCGGATCCCTTCGCCGAGGACCTGCCGGAGGGCCTGAAGCTGATCGTCTCGGACGGCCGGCTCCAGGCCGAGATCGACGCCGCCGATTCCACCACCCATCGCCGCCTGAGCGAGATGGCATCGGGGCGGCTCGCCGCGATCCTCGACTGGCAGCGCCGGTTCGGCGTGCCGGTCCTGCCGCTTTCGACGGCTGAAGAAACCTTGCCGCAGGTGCGCCGCCTCATGGGCATGGCGCCGCGATGAACGAGGACGGTGCCACCCCGGATGTCACGAACCTCGTCGACCTGATCGACCGGCTGGCCGAGCCCGCCGAGCCGGCGCCGGTCTCGATGGTCCCGGCGACGGCGGGCTGGACGGTGCTGGCCGTGCTGCTAGGGCTGGCGGTGCTCTGGCTCGTCTGGTGGGGCGCGCGCCGGTGGCGCGCCAATGCCTATCGCCGGGCGGCGCTCGCCGAGCTCGCCACTGCCGGCGACGACCCGGGCACCGTCGCCGCCATCCTCCGCCGCACCGCCCTCGCGGCCTGGCCGCGCACGCGGGTGGCGAGCCTGCATGGCGATGAGTGGCTGCGCTTCCTCGATACGACCGCCCGGGGCGAGGGTTTCGTCGACGGTCCGGGTGCCGTGCTGGCCCGGGCACCCTATCGAACGGCCGGCCCGGCGCCCGGCCTCGGCGCCCTCGCGGCCCGCTGGGTGCGCCGGCACCGGGTGGAGGAGCCGGCGTGATCTCCCTGGGCTTCCCCTGGGCGCCGCTCCTCCTGCCACTGCCGCTCGTCGTCTGGTGGCTGGTCCCGGCGCACCGCGAGCGCGTGCCGGCGCTGCGCTTCCCGTTCTTTCGCCGGATCGTCGAGAGCAGCGGTGCCGAGCCCGGCGCCGGGTCAGTCGTGCTGGCGCGGGGCCGCCTGCAGATGATGGCGGCGATCGTCACCTGGTGCCTGATCGTGCTGGCCCTGACAGAGCCGGAGCGGGTCGGCGAGCCGGTCGAGGTGACCAGGGCGGCGCGCGACGTCGTGCTGGCGATCGACATCTCCGGCTCGATGGACGCCAGGGACTTCGCAGGCGAGGGCGGGGAGGGCAGGCAGCGGCTGGCCGGCGTGCGCGACGTGGTCGGCGCCTTCGTCGAGCGGCGCGAGGGCGACCGCGTGGCGCTCATCGTCTTCGGCTCCAAGGCCTATGTGCAGTCGCCGCTCACCGAGGATCTGGGAACGATCACCGATCTTCTGGCAAACACCGAGGTCGGCATGGCGGGGCCGCACACGGCACTCGGCGATGCCATCGGCCTCGCCATCCGCACCTTCGAGGCGAGCGACATCGAGCAGCGCCTCTTGATCCTGCTCTCCGACGGGACCGACACGGCGAGCCGCATGAGTCCCGTCAATGCCGCGGAGATCGCCCGCGACAACGATGTCGAGATCTTCACGATCGGGGTCGGCAACCCGGACGCGACCGGCGAGGATCGGGTCGATCTCCAGACCCTGCAGGCGATCGCCGAGCGAACGGGGGGCGCGTTCTTCTTTGCCGGTGACGAGGCGGCGCTCGAGGAGGTCTACGGGCGGATCGACGAGCTGGCGCCGCGCGAGGTCGAGACGCTCTCCTGGCGACCGCGCCAGTCGCTCGCCTGGATCCCGCTGGCGCTGGCGGCGCTGATCGGGCTCGGCACCGTCGCCTTCCTGCAGCTGCGTGCCGGCCCGGGCCGGAGGCAGCCGGCATGACCGAGCTCGCCGTCATCGTCGACGCCTTCCACTTCATCCGGCCGCTCTGGCTTCTGCTGCTGCCGCTCGTCGCGGTGCTCTGGTGGGCCGTGCGGCGCGGCCGGAAGCGGCGGGACGTGCCGACGGACGGTCTGGCGCCGCATCTGCACGCGGCGCTCACGGTCGGGGGCTCGGAGCAGCGGCGCCTCAGGCCGATCGACGGCGTGGCCCTGACGCTGGCATTTCTGGCGCTGGGTGCTGCCGGGCCCACCTGGTCGCGCATGCCGGACCCGTTCGTGGCGCAGTCCGCACCCGTGGTCGTGGTGCTCGAGGTCACGCCGTCCATGGAGGCGAAAGACGTCGCCCCGTCGCGGCTCGAGCGCGGCAAGCAGAAGATCCGCGATCTCCTGGAACTCCGCGCCGGTGCCCGGACCGCGCTCGTCGCCTATGCCGGCAGCGCCCACGGCGTCGTGCCGATGACCGAAGACCCGGCGGTGATGACCCCCTACCTCGACGGGCTCGTCCCGGACGTGATGCCGACCGAGGGCGACCAGGCCAACGACGCCCTGACGCTGGCCGCCGATCTCCTGGCGCAGGAGACGTCGCCGGGCGGCGTGCTCTTCGTTGCTGACGGGCTGGAGCCGGCGGATGTCGGAGCCTTGGCCAGTCCCGATGCGCCGGCGCTGGCGGTGCTGGCCATGCTCCCCGAGGGCACGGACGAACGCGGGCTCGACGGGCTGCCGGCGGGGACAGTGGTCACCGTCACCCCCGACGACGGCGACATCAGGCGGATCGACGGGATGCTAAATGCCGCCTACCGCCAGGCCATGCTGGAGAACACGGACCAGCCCTGGCTGGACCGCGGCCACTGGCTCGCCTGGCCAGCGGCCCTGCTGACGCTGATCTGGTTCCGGCGCGGCTGGACGATGCGCTGGGCCGCCGCCGCCCTGCTCGCGGCCGGCCTCGCCGGACCGGCGCCGGCGCGGGCGGAGGGCGTCGTCGACTGGTTTCTCACCCCCGACCAGCAGGGCCGGCTCGCCTTCCAGCAGAACGACTTCAGCCGTGCGGCCGAGCTTTTCACCGATCCGCTCTGGCGCGGCTACGCCCTCTATCGCGACGGCCAGTACGAGACGGCGATCGAGGTGCTGGACCGGGTAGAGACGGCCCAGGCGGCCTTCATCCAGGGCATGGCGCATATCAAGTCGCGGACCTATCGCGACGGTGTCCGCGCCTTCGAGACGGCGCTGGAGCGCGATCCCGACTACCCGAGCGCCGAGGCTAACCTCGCTGTCGCCAGGGAGATCGTCGACTATATCGAGCGCGTGCGCGAGCAGTCGGACACCGGCGAGGATTCCGGCATGGGCGCCGATGAAGTGGTCCTCGACAACGAATCCGGGCACGGCGCCGAGACGGAGATGGCGACACCCGAGGATGGCGGCGACGCGGGCCTGCTCACGACCGAGCAGTGGATGAACACGGTGGACACGCGAACCGGCGACTTCCTCCGCCAGCGTTTCGCCATTGAGGCGGCGCGCCGCGAGACGCCGGTAACGGCCACGGATGACGCGGAAGGGGCCTCGCCATGAGGCTCGCCGCGGTCATCGCGATGGCGTTCGCCCTGGCGACACCGCTGGAGGCGCAGGAGCCCGTGCTGCAGGTCACCTTCGAGGAGACCGAGGCCATTCCGGGCCAGTCGCTCAGCCTGCGCCTGACGGTGCTCGCCCCGACCTACATGCCCGATCCGCCCGTCTGGCCGAGCCTCGAGGCGCCCAACCTGCTGGTCCGCCTGCCCGAGCGGTCGACGGGGCCGACAAGCAAGGAGGTGAACGGCGAGACCTGGTCCGGCGTCACGCGGCACTACCGCATCTCCCCCATGGTGCCCGGCGCGTTCGTGATTCCGCCGCAGGAGGTCGTCGTCACCTGGGCCGATCCGGAAACGAACGAGCCCCGGAAGGTGACGCTGACGACCGAGCGGCTAACCTTCTCGGGCATCCTGCCGGAAGGTGCGGAAGGCCTCGACCCGTTCATTGCTGCCGATGCTCTGGAGCTGAAGCAGGAGGTGGCAGGCGAACCCGAGGCGATGCAGCCGGGCGACAGCGTCACGCGCACGATCAGGGCGACCATCCGCGGCACCTCGCCCATGTTCCTGCCCGCCCTCCTGCCGCCCACCGACGTCGTGGGCATGGCAGCCTATCCCGACGAGCCGGTGCTCGAGGAGTCCGATGATCGCGGTATTCCGAGCGGCGCGCGGACGGAGAGCGTGACGCTGGTGGCGGAAGGCGGCGGCAGCGGCGAGGTGCCGGCGATCTCGCTCGACTGGTACAACCTGAAATCCGGCAAGGTAGAGACGGCTTCCGTCGACGGCTTTGCGATCGAGGTCGACGGCCCGCCCGTGTCGAGCTCGAAGCCGCGCGACTGGCGCGCGATCGGGCTCGCAGCCCTGGCCGCCGTGCTCACGCTGGCAATCGTCGCCTGGCTCCTGCACCGGCTGCTCCCGCCGCTCGGTCGCTGGCTGCGCGCGCGCCGGGTCGAACGCCTGGCCTCGGAGAAACATGCCTACGGGCAGCTCAAGCGAGCGGTGGCGAGCCGTGACGACGCGGCCTTGCGCCCCGCGCTCGATGGCTGGGCGGCAAGGGTGGCAGGGCCCGACCCCCGCGATCACCCGGGCGTTCGTGACGCACTGGTGGCGATCGGCGCCGCCCGCTACAGACGCGGGGCCTCGGGCGATGCCGGGGCCGGCTGGCGGGTACTCGCCGCTGTCCTGCCCGAGGCGCGCCGTGATGCGCTTGCGCGCGACAGGCTCGCCGCCCTGCCACCCTTGAATCCCGGCGGCTCGGGCGGGTGGCCGGCGGCGATTGTGTCGGAACGCGAATGATGCTGTCATTGGCCACATACGAGGAAGGTGCTGCCGGGTACGACCGGTGGCCGGCGCACAAGTGCGGGGAGGACGATACCGTGACGCATTGGCGACCGGCGGGCCGGCGATCGTTCGGGCCGCGCCCCGGCGCGAGGTGCTCGTGACCGACGCCGATACCGAAAAGTCGATGGCGGAGCGGTTCGACCGCTTCGACATTGCCCAGGGCGGGCCCTTCGCGGAGCTTCAGGCGCGGTTCGCTCTCCTGCACGACAAGGCGGCGACGGCGCCGCGACGGGCGGCGATCTTCGTGGCGATCGCGTTCGTTGTCCCGCTCATCATCTCGATCTTCAGCGGCACCGCCTGGGGCCCGTTCAACGAACGGCCCTTCCTGCTCGACTGGGGTGTCTGGGCCCGTTTCGTGGCGGCGATCGCGATTCTCGTCCTCATGGAGCGGCTGGTCGCGGAACGCCTGAAGCTGCATCTGCGGCAGTTCGTCGAGACGCCGCTTCTGGCACCCGGTGCCATGGCGCCCGCGGGTGCCGCACTCGCGCGAGCACTCCGGCGTCGCGACTCCTCCGTGGCCGAGATCGCCTGCGTCGTGCTCGCCTATGCGGCGACGTTCGTCGGCGCCTATGCGGGGGCCGCCGCCCATGCCAGCTCCTGGCTTACCGCCGGCGCACCCGGTGCGGAGCATCTCAGCGTTGCCGGCTGGTATGTCGCCCTGGTCAGCGGCCCGCTCTTCTGGTTCCTCCTGCTCCGCTGGCTCTGGCGCCATCTCGTCTGGGCACTGCTGCTCTACGAGATCTCGAGGCTCGAGCTGCGGCTCGTCGTCACCCATCCGGACGGGGTCGGCGGCCTCGCCTTCATCGGCCAGTACCCCAACGCCTTTTCCGCCATGGTGCTGGCCATGAGCTGCGTGCTCGCCGCGGCGACCGCCAAGGCGTTCCAGCAGGATGCCTTGGGGCTCACCGCCTATGGCTACATGATGGCCGCCTGGCTGATCACCGTGCTCCTGCTGTTCGGCGTGCCGCTGCTCTCCTTTCGCTGGCCGCTCGGCCGGCTCAAGCAGCGAGCGCTCCTGGCCTCCTCGGCCGCATCGACACGCCACTTCCGCGCAGCAGAGCGTGCGGCGCTGGGCAGCAATCTGGCCGCCGCCGGGGACGCGGACACCACGGCCGTCGGCGACATCCCGAATCCCTCCGCCACCTACACTGCCGCGAAGAAGCTGCGCACCATCACCTTCAGCCGCGAGGCGCTCCTGCCGGTGGCAGGGGCCGCCATCCTGCCGCTCGTCGTCGCCGGCTCGACCCGGCTCCCATTCGCCGAGCTCTGGAAGATCGCCAAGAAGCTGCTCCTCCTGTGACCTGGGACTTCATGAATCGACTAGCATTTGCCGTTCTTCTCCTTGCCGCCGGACCGGCCGCCGCGGACCAGCTCTGCGAGGCCTATGACGGGCTGCCGGCCGGCGACGGGACGACCGCCGGCATGGTGGCCATTCCGGGCGGCACCTTCACGATGGGCGACCCCGACGAGCGGCCGGAGGAGCAGGCGCCGCACGAAGTGACGCTCTCGCCTTTCATGATTGATCGGCACGAGGTGACCAACGCCCAGTTCCGCGCCTTCGTCGAGGCGACGGGCTATGTCACCGTGGCCGAGGCGGGCCTCGATCCGGCCGAGTACCCGGGCCTGCCGCCCGAGCTTCTGGTGCCGGGCGGCATGGTCTTCCACGAGCCCGAGACCGCCGACCTCGAGGGCGGCATCGCCCAGTGGTGGCGCTACGTGCCGGGCGCCGACTGGCGCCACCCGGCGGGCCCCGAAAGCTCGATCGAGGGCCTCGACAACCATCCCGTCGTGCAGATCGCCCACGCCGACGCGCTCGCCTATGCCGAATGGCTCGGCCACGACCTGCCGACCGAGGCGGAGTGGGAGTTCGCGGCACGCGGCGGCCTCGAGGGTGCCACCTACACCTGGGGCGACAGCTACGATCCCGTCCAGGGCTGGCTCGCCAACTCCTGGCAGGGCAGCTTTCCGGTGACCGACGAGGCGCTCGACGGCCATCATGGCACGGCCCCGGTCGGCTGCTACGAGGCCAATGGCTACGGTCTCTTCGACATGGGCGGCAATGTCTGGGAGTACGCGCGGGACTATTACCTGCCGGGCCATTTCCCCGAGCCCGCCATCGATCCGGCCGGCCCCGCGCCTGAGCTTTCCGCCCGCTACAGCCCGACGCGGATGCCGCAGGTCGTGGTCAAGGGTGGCTCCTGGCTCTGCGCCCCCAATTTCTGCCTCCGCTATCGCCCGGCGGCGCGCCAGCCGCAGGAGCCCGATCTGAGCTCGAACCATATCGGCTTTCGCACCGTCCTGCGCGAAGGCGCGGGTTGAGTGGCCGGAACCTGTTGCAACAGCATGGACAGTTCACTTTGCACGTCCGGCCTGATAAGCGAGGCCGGCTCGTTCGAAACGGGCAACAAGGGGAGGCGAGATGCCAATGAAGCGTAGTCGGCCGCTCATCCTGGCCCTGCTCGCCACGCTGGGGCTGGCCGGCTGTGAAAGCTTCGGTCGGGGCGTCACGCAGGCCGTGCTGGAAGGCACCGGCGAGCCGGCCGAGGACACCCGGGCCTGCGAGGTGGAAGGTCGGCCGTTCGTCGGCGTCGAGCCTTTCCTCGCGGCCCAGGATGCCCTGCCGCCCTTCGAGGAAGGCGACACGGACCGGCCCGAGGTCAAGGTGCTCTACGTGCACGGCATCGGCACGCATGCGCCCGGCCACGGCACGGCGCTGCGCCAGAACCTCGCGACCTCGCTCGGCCTCGAGATTCGCGCACCCCGGCCGAAGCGCATCGTCATCGCGCATCAGGAGTTTCCCGACCAGGACCTGGGCGAGATCAACGTCACGCGCCTCTCCGACGCCAGCCGGCGGCGCGATCTCCTGTTCTACGAGCTGACCTGGTCGCCGATCACCCAGCCGGACAAGGATCTGCTCGCCTTCGACAAGGAGCAGGACTACGTGCTGCGCCGGGCCGCCGTGAACCAGGCGATGCGGACCTTCGTCAACGATATCGCGCCCGACCCGCTCGCCTATGCCGGCAAGAAGCGCGAGCCGATCCTCATGTCGGTCACCCAGTCGATCTGCTGGATGGTGTCGAGCGGCTGGAGCGATCTGCCGGAGCTTACCGAGAACACATGGTGCGGACCGGGACTCCCCGGCTTCGGCGACCGGGTGACGCAGGACGACTTCGTGATCATCACCCACAGCCTGGGCAGCCGGGCGACCCTCGACGCCATGCAGGCGCTGACCCAGCTGCCGGTCACGGCGGACCCGGAGATCAAGCGGCTCGCCGACGATTTCTCCCATCGTGACATTCAGATCTTCATGCTGTCGAACCAGCTGCCGCTGCTCGAGGCCGGCCGGGAGGGCCAGCAGGTGGTCGGGCAGGTGGATGCCTATTGCGGGCCGAACGCGACCAAGCCGGGGCGGTTCTTCAACACGACCGAGATCATCGCCTTCTCCGACCCGAACGACCTGATGAGCTACCCGGTGCCCGATCAGTTCGCCGACAAGTACATCGAGTCGCGCCTCTGCCCGAGCGTCACCAACGTCACGATCAACGTTGCCGCGGTGAACTCCCTCCTGGGCCTGGGCGATGTCGCCAACCCGCTCGGCGCCCATACGGGCTACGGCCCGGACGAGCGGGTCGGTGCGCTGATCGCGCGTGGCGCCGGCAACCCGAACGTGGCACCGATCGTCGCCGAACGCTGCACGTGGCGCGAGACCGACGAAAGCCTGATGCGGTGAGAGAGGTGAACATGCCGAGGACCCGATCCATGCGCCAGGATGGCTGGCGCAGGCTGTGGCGGGGAACGCTCCTGGCGCTGCTGCTCGCGGCCCCCATCGATGCCCTGGCGCAAGACGCCGAAGCCGACGATGCGGCGGCGCCGGAGACGCTGGTGGTCGAGGACGAGGTGAGGGCGCTCGTGGCACCCGTTGCCCTCTATCCCGACCCGCTTCTCGCGGTCGTCCTGCAGGCGGCGATGTTCCCGGTCGACGTCGTCCAGGCCGACCGGTTCATCCAGAGCTATCAGGAGGACCAGACACTGGAGCCGTCGGCGGACTGGGATCCGGCGGTCACGGCGCTTCTGGGCTACCCGTCGGTCCTGGCCGAGATGAACGAGCATCTCGACTGGACCGAGGCCATGGGTGACGCCGTCTACGACCAGCTCGAGGACGTGCAGGATTCGATCCAGGACCTGCGTCAGGGCGCCTACACCATGGGTGTCCTGGAATCCAACGAGGTGCAGGACGTCGTCGTCACCGATGGCATCATCGAGATCCGCCCGACCTCGCCGGACCAGGTCTCGATCCCGCAATATGACGGCTTCGCGTTGCTGGGCTCGCTCGAGACGGTGAGCGACGCTGCCGCCGACGAGACGGCCGACGAAACGGCGGCAGCCGACGCGGCTGCGGCCGAGGAGCCGGCAGGCGCCGACGAGGCGGAGGTGGCCGGGGAAGCCGAGACCGAGGTCGTCGAGGAGGAGGTTCCGGCCGAGACGGCTGCCGAGGAAGAAGCTCCGGTCGAGACGGCCGAGGCCGAGGCCGGCACGGAAGGCGAGTATGTCGACGAGTCCGGCTACGCCGAGGCCGATCCCTATGCGTCGAGCTATGCCGCCCCGGTCGATCCGACCTACGCGCAGGCGCCCGTCTATGCCGCGGCACCGCCGCCTGTTGCCTATTCGCAGCCGACGAGCTCCGCCTGGGGCTCGACGGCAACCTTTCTCGGCGGTGCCGCGATCGGCGGCCTGCTCGGCTACGCCATCTTCGATGACGACGACGACCACGATCACAACAACGGCGGCAACAACAACCGACGCAACGACATCAATATCGAGGACAGCACGATCGTCCTCGGCGGCGATGGCGACCGCCTGGACCTCGATCGCGACCAGAAGAACCGCGTGAACGCGGAGTTGCGCGAGCGTCGCGATCGCAGCGACCAGGGTGCCCGGCGCGAGCGGGACCGCAATCGCCAGGTCGCGGCGCTGCCGGGCGGCAATTCGGCCGGCCGCCAGCGCGAGCAGCGGCGCGATGTCAGCCTGCCGCAGCGTGATCGCGACCGGCCGGCCAAGGTCGAGCGCAGGCAGCCGCGCGACACCAAGGCGGTCAAGGCGCCGAAGCAGAAGAAGGGTGGCGTCGCCGACATCAAGCGGCCGAGCCAGACCAAGAAGGATGCGCAGCGCGGCAAGCAGAGCCGTCAGAAGGCGACGGCCAGGTCGGGCGGTTCCCGGCCGCAGGCGGCGCAGAGTCGCGGCGGCGGCAAGCGGCAGGCGATGTCGCCCAAGCGGGGCGGCAAGAAGCAGGCACAAGGCAAATCGAATCGTGGCAAGAAGAGCCGCGGCGGCAGGCGTGGCAGGGGCTGAGGAGCAGGTCCATGAACAAGATTCGCACCATTGCGACGGTCGCCGGCATGGCGGGCAGCATTCTCCTGGCCGGCGCGGCCGAGGCCGAGCAGTCGGTCTTCCCGGCACCGGAGGCGGCGCTCGAGGCGTTCCGTTCCGCACTCTCGGCACCGGACGGCAGTGCCTTGCTCGAGCTCTTCGGTGACGAGCACCAGGACGAGCTGATCGGCGCCGATCCGGCCAGTGCCCGGCAGACCGTCGCGGCCGTGCGCAATGCCGCGGCCGAGGCCCTGACGCTGGCCCCAGGCGACGTGCCCGGCACCTTCGACGTGCTGATCGGCCGGGCCGGCTGGCCGATGCCGATCCCCTTGGTCGAGACGGCCGATGGCTGGGTCTTCGACACCGAGGCCGGGCTCGAGGAGATCATCGATCGACGGATCGGCGAGAACGAGCTTGCCGCCATCGCCGCGGCCCGGGCCTATGTCGAGGCGCAGCGGCTCTACGGCTCGGTCGACCGCAATGGCGACGGCGTGCCCGAGTTCGCCCAGCGGCTCATCAGCACAGCGGGCGAGCATGACGGCCTGTTCTGGCCGACGGCGGCCGGCGAGGAGCCGAGCCCGCTGGCGCCGCTCGCCAGCAGCGAGGCTGACTACCTCGAGTATCGCGAGAGCGGCGAGCCCTATTACGGCTACCGCTTCAAGGTGCTGACAGGGCAGGGCGAGAATGCCCCGGGCGGCGCCTACGAGTACCTGATCAACGGCCGGATGCTCGCCGGCTTCGGCCTGCTCGCCTGGCCCGCCGATTACGGCAACTCGGGCATCATGAGCTTCATCGTCAACCAGTTCGGCGAAATCTACGAAGCCGACCTCGGCGAGGAGACCGCCACTGTCGCCGAGGCGACCACGGCGTTCGATCCCGCCGCCGACGAGTGGGTCGTGGTCGAGGACTGACGCAGCCGGGTCCGGCGCTCACCGCCGTTGCCTTCTTTCGCGGATTCTTCCACCTTCGGGTCGAACAAGAGCGCCGGTCGACCCGAAGGGCATATTCGCCCCGGTCCAAGGAGGTACGTTTCATGAAGCACCTGACGCTTTCCCTGCTGCTCGGCTCCGCCCTGGTGCTGGCCGCACCCGGTCCGGCGAGCGAGGCCGCGACGCCTGACGACGTCTTCGTCCAGGCGATGACCATCGACGACATCATCACCCTCGACCCGGCCGAGATCTTCGAATTCTCCGGGGCCGAATACAGCGCCCAGGTCTATGACCGGCTGATCACCTATCCGGTCGACGACGTGGAGAACATCCAGGGCCACGTCGCCGAGAGCTGGGAGGTCTCCGAGGACGGCAAGACCTACGTCTTCAAGATCAGGGACGGCATCAAGTTTCATTCCGGCAACCCGCTGACCGCCGAGGACGTCGCCTTCTCGCTGCAGCGCGTGGTCAAGCTCGACATGTCGCCGGCCTTCATCCTCACCCAGTTCGGCTTCAGCGCCGACAATGTGGAGGAGAAGATCCGCGCCAGCGGGCCGATGGAGGTGACCATCGAGGTCGACCAGGCCTATGCCCCGACCTTCCTCCTCTACTGCCTCACCGCCGGTGTCGGCTCGGTCGTCGACAAGCAGACGGTCATGGAGCACGAGGTCGACGGCGACCTCGGCTACGCCTGGTTGAAGACCAATTCGGCCGGCTCCGGCCCGTTCATCCTCCGCGCCTGGAAGCCGAACGAGAGCCTGACCCTCGACGCCAACCCGGACTATTTCCTCGGCGCACCCGGCGTCACCCGCGTGATCACCCGCCACATCGGCGAGGCGGCGACCCAGCAATTGCTGATCGAGAAGGGCGATATCGACGTCGCCCGCAATCTCGGCCCGGATCAGGTGACGGCCCTCGAGGCCAGCCCCGACATCGTCATCGAGTCGGTGCCGAAAGGTGCCATCTACTATCTCGGCCTGAACCAGAAGAACGAGAACCTCGCCAAGCCGGAGGTCCGCGAAGCCCTCAAGTGGCTGATTCCCTACCAGGAAATGGTCGACACCCTGGTCCAGGGCGACATGGTGGTCCACCAGTCCTTCCTGCCCATCGGCTTCCTCGGCGTCCTCGAGGACAAGCCCTACTCGCTCGACGTCGAGCGGGCCAAGGAGCTGCTCGCCGAGGCCGGCCTGCCGGACGGCTTCTCGGTCACCATGGATGTGCGGAGCATCACCCCCGTCACCGAGATGGCGCAGGCCATCCAGGCGGTCTGGGCCGAAGCCGGCATCGACCTCGAGCTGATCCCGGGTGACGGGGCGCAGACGCTGACCAAGTACAGGGCACGCAACCACGACATCTATATCGGCCGCTGGGGCCCGGACTATCAGGACCCGCACACCAACGCCGATACCTTTGCCCGCAATCCGGACAACTCGGACGACGCCCAGTCCAAGCCCCTGGCCTGGCGCAACGCCTGGGACATCCCGGAGATGACGGCGATGGCCGACGCCGCGGTGCTCGAGCGCGATCCCACCAAGCGCGCGGAGATGTATCGCGAGATCCAGAAGCTCCACCAGGAGACCTCGCCCTTCGTCATCATGTTCCAGGACATCGAGACGATCGCCGAGCGCGGCAATGTCGAGGGCACCATCTGGGGCCCGAGCTTCGACGACAACCGCTACTGGAAGATCACCAAGAACTGAGCGTGCTGCACGCGCTTCGGGTGCCGGCGGGCCTCGCATGTTGAGGTCGGCCGGCACTCTGCTCAGGTTCCTCGCGACCCTGGCCCTGACCTTCCTGGGCCTGCTCATCGTCACGTTCCTGATCGGCCGGGTCGTGCCGGTCGATCCGGTGCTGGCCGCCGTGGGCGACCGGGCGTCGCCCGCCGTCTACGCCCGGGTGCGGGCCGAGATGGGCCTCGACCTGCCGCTCTGGCAGCAGTTCTGGAACTACCTGCAGCGGGTGCTCGAGGGCGATCTCGGCCAGAGCGTGCTGACCGCCCAGCCGGTGCTGTCGGACATCCTTCGGGTCTTTCCGGCGACCCTCGAGCTCGCCACGGTGGCGACGCTGCTCGGCGTCCTCCTCGGCGTGCCGATGGGGGTCATCGCCGCCGTCCATCAGGGCCGCTGGCCGGATCAGCTCGTCCGCCTGCTCGGCCTGGTCGGCTACTCGATGCCGATCTTCTGGCTCGGCCTGATCGGCCTGCTCGTCTTCTACGCCCGGCTCGAGTGGGTGCCCGGTCCCGGCCGGCTCGACGTCTTCTACGACGACCTCGTGCCTTCGGTGACCGGCGTGCTGCTGATCGATGCCGCCATCGCCGGCGACTGGCAGGTCTGGCGGAACGCACTGGCCCACCTCATCCTGCCCGCCTCGATCCTGGGCTATTTCAGCCTCGCCTATATCAGCCGCATGACCCGAAGCCTGATGCTCGAGCAGCTCCGCCAGGAGTACATCCTGACTGCCCGGGTCAAGGGCATCTCCGAGTTCCGTGTCATCTGGCGCCACGCGCTCGGCAACACCGCCGTGCCGCTGGTGACCGTGATCGCCCTGTCCTACGCCAACCTGCTCGAGGGCTCGGTCCTGACCGAGATCATCTTCGCCTGGCCCGGCCTCGGCCTCTACATCACCAACTCGCTGCTCAACGCCGACATGAACGCGGTCCTCGGCGGCACCATCGTCGTCGGCTGCGTCTTCATCGGCATCAACCTGCTCTCCGACCTGCTTTACCGCACGCTCGATCCGAGGGCCCGCTAATGGCGGCCCGGCTGGAGAACACGGGCTGGCGCCACTGGCTCCTCACGGACACGCCGACCTCGCCCTTCCAGGCGCAGGCCGGCCGGGCCTATCAGGGCTGGCGCCAGCTCGCCGCCAACCCGCTCGCCATGCTCGGCCTCGCCATCGTCGTGACCCTCCTTCTGGTCGCCGCGTTCGCGCCCTGGCTCGCCACCCATTCACCGACCGCCCAGAGCCTGACCGACCGCCTGCAGCCGCCTTCGGCGGCACACTGGCTCGGCACGGACGAGCTCGGTCGCGACATCTATTCCCGCATCGTCTACGGCTCGCGCCTGACCCTCTACGTGGTCGGCCTCGTGGTGATCATCGTCGGCCCGCTCGGCCTCGCCGTCGGCACTATCGCCGGCTATCTCGGCGGCTGGGTCGACACCGTGCTGATGCGCATCACCGACATCTTCCTGGCCTTCCCGCGGCTCATCCTGGCACTCGCCTTCGTTGCCGCGCTCGGCCCCGGCATCGAGAACGCCATCATCGCCATCGCGTTTACCGCCTGGCCGCCCTATGCCCGGATGGCCAGGGCCGAGACGCTCACCATCCGCCAGGCCGACTACATCGCCGCCGCCCGGATCCAGGGTGCTGGCCCCTTGCGCATCATCGGCCGGCACGTCGTGCCCATGTGCCTCTCCTCGGTCATTGTCCGCCTGACCCTCGACATGGCCGGCATCATCCTGACCGCGGCGGGGCTCGGCTTCCTCGGCCTCGGCGCCCAGCCGCCGCTGCCCGAATGGGGGGCCATGATCTCGACCGGCCGCCACTACCTGCTCGACCAGTGGTGGGTCGCGACCATGCCGGGCCTCGCCATCTTCATCGTCAGCCTCGGCTTCAACCTCCTGGGCGACGGCCTGCGCGACGTGCTCGATCCGAGGGCCGATAGATGACCGCCGCCGGTCCGTTGCTCGAGGTCGAGGACCTGCACGTCACCTACCGCACGACCAAGGGGCTCGTGCACGCGGTGCGTGGCGTCTCCTTCACGCTCGGCCGCGAGAAGCTCGGCATCGTCGGTGAATCCGGTTCCGGCAAGTCGCAGACCGGCCGCGCCATTCTCGGCCTGACCCCCGCCTCGGCGGAGGTGCGGGCGAAGACGCTCCGCTTCTCCGGTATCGACCTGCGCCGGGCCAGCCAGCGCACCTGGCGCTCGGTTCGCGGCGCCGGCATGTCGATGATCATGCAGGACCCCAAATATTCGCTGAACCCGGTGATGACCATTGGCCAGCAGCTGGTCGAGGCGGCGCGGCTGAAGAAGGGGCTGGGGAGGGCGGAGGCCCGAAAGGCGGCGCTCGCCATGCTGGAGGCCGTCAGGATTGACGACCCGGAGCGTGTCTTCGCCGCCTATCCGCACGAGCTCTCCGGCGGCATGGGCCAGCGGGCCATGATCGCCATGATGCTGATCCCCGACCCCGACGTCCTGATCGCCGACGAGCCCACCTCGGCCCTCGACGTCACCATCCAGCTCCAGGTCATGGCCATTATGGACCGGCTGGTAGAGGCACGCGGCCTCGGCCTCATCCTCATCAGCCACGACCTCGAGCTGGTCGCGACGTTCTGCGACCGGGTGCTCGTCATGTATGGCGGCCGCGTCGTCGAGGAGCTCGATGCCGCCCGCCTCGGCGAGGCACAGCACCCCTATACCAAAGGGCTGCTCGGCTGCCTGCCGCGGCCGGAGAAGCGCGGCAGCCCGCTGCCCGTCATGGTCCGTGACCCGAGCTGGCTGGGGGCAGCTTGAGCGCGCCGATGATCGAGGTCGAGAACCTCGACGTCACCTTCGGCACCGGCCGGCAGAGCGTCGCCGCGGTTCGCGGCGTGAGCTTCACCGTCCCGGCAAGAAGCAGCTTCGGGCTCGTCGGCGAGAGCGGCTCGGGCAAGTCCACGATCCTGCGCGCCCTCTCCGGCCTCAACCCCCACTGGCAGGGGGCGATCCGCATCGCCGGCATGGCGCTGACGAAGAAGCCGCCGCTCGCCTTTTACAAGCGCGTGCAGATGGTCTTCCAGGACCCCTTCGGCTCGCTCCACCCGCGGCGCACCATCGATGCCACCCTGCGCGAGCCGCTCGCTATCCATCGCCTGGCGAATGCCGACGCGCGGATCGGCCGGGCGCTCGAGGAGGTCCGGCTCGGCCCCGAGTTCCGCTACCGCTTCCCGCACCAGCTCTCCGGCGGCCAGCGCCAGCGGGTGGCGATCGCCCGGGCGCTGATCCTCGAGCCCGAGCTCCTGCTGCTCGACGAGCCGACCTCGGCCCTCGACGTCTCGATCCAGGCCGAGATCATCAATCTCCTGAACGAGCTCCGCCGCAGTCGCGGCCTGACCTATCTCTTCGTCAGCCACGATCTCGGCGTGGTCGCCCATCTCTGCGACCGGCTTGCCATCATGCGCCGGGGAGCCATCGTGGAAAGCGTGGCGGGCGACGCGCTCGCCGAGGGCCGGCTCGAAGAGCCCTACAGCCGCCAGCTCCACCTCGCGAGCCAGGGCTATGATCGGGCCGTGATCGACGCCATGGAGGCGGTACCCTCGAACGGTTGAGCCGTGGTTGCGGCGAATGGCTGCAATGCCCGGTTGTGGGTCGCGGGCCGTCTCTCCGGCTAGTATAAGGCGGCAACGCAACAATCTGGCCGCTACTGGCCCTGAATGATCCGGGTCGGGCGGCAAGAAATGGGGGAACGACCAGCATGACCGATGTCGTCATCGTTGCCGCGGGCAGGACCGCGATCGGCGCCTTCAGCGGCGGGCTCAGCAGCGTGCCGGCGCACTTTCTCGGACAGACCGCGATCACCGCGGTGCTCGAGCGGGCCAAGGTGACGCCCGCCGAGGTGTCCGAGGTCATCCTCGGCCAGATCCTGACCGCCGGCCAGGGCCAGAACCCGGCCCGTCAAGCCTCGGTCAATGCCGGCGTGCCGGTCGAGGTGCCGGCCTATGGCGTCAACATCCTCTGCGGCTCCGGCCTGAAGTCGGTGGCCCTCGGCGCCCAGGCGATCAAGAACGGCGACAGCAGCGTCGTCGTCGCCGGCGGCCAGGAAAGCATGAGCCAGGCGCCGCACGTGGCGCATCTCAGGAACGGCCAGAAGATGGGCAGCCTGGAGTTCAAGGACACCATGCTGCGCGACGGCCTGATGGACGCCTTCCAGGACTACCACATGGGCACCACGGCCGAGAACATCGCCCAGAAGTGGCAGATCACCCGGGAAGACCAGGACAAGTTCGCGGTCGCGTCGCAGAACAAGGCCGAGGCGGCGATCACTGCCGGCCGGTTCAAGGACGAGATCATCCCGGTCACCATCAAGACCAGGAAGGGCGACGTCACCGTCGACACCGACGAGTTCCCACGCTTCGGCGCCACCGTCGAGGGCATGGCGAAGCTGCGCCCGGCCTTCAGCAAGGACGGCACGGTCACGGCCGGCAACGCGTCCGGCATCAATGACGGTGCGGCCGCCGTCGTCCTGATGAGTGCCGAGGAAGCGAAGAAGCGCGGCCTCACCCCGCTCGCCCGGATCGCGTCGTGGGCGCAGGCCGGGGTCGACCCGGCGATCATGGGCACCGGCCCCATCCCGGCCTCGAAGGCGGCCCTGGAGAAGGCCGGCTGGACCACGGACGACCTCGACCTCGTCGAGGCCAACGAGGCCTTCGCCGCCCAGGCCATCGCCGTCAACCGCGAGCTCGGCTGGGACACGGACAAGGTCAACGTCAATGGCGGCGCCATTGCGCTCGGCCATCCGATCGGTGCCTCGGGTGCCAGGGTGCTGGTCACCCTGCTGCACGAGATGCAGAAGCGCGACGCCAAGAAGGGCCTCGCCACGCTCTGCATCGGCGGTGGCATGGGCATCGCCATGTGCCTCGCCCGCGACTGAGCTGCCGGTCGGCGCTTTCGGCCGACCCGACACCTCCCTGCAGACGGGGCCTCGCCGCATTCGGCGGGGCCGCGTGATGCGTTCATGCCGCACCGTGTATTAGCCTGCGCCGGGATTCACCTCGCCTCGTGACAAGCTGTTCGGGGCGCGCCAACATCCGCGCCCGGCCGAACGATTATTGGCTGGCCGGCCATGGCGTGCGCAAGGAAAGGTGAGCGGGGACCGACTGCTGATGTGACCTCGCGTGCTGCCCGTCCGGAACTTTCCGGGCAGTCCGGCACCGCATCCCGGCGAACGGGTCCCCAGTCAATGGGGCGGCAATAAGATGTATTTGTGGTTGCAGGAGTTCCTGGAACACTACCCGGAACTGGCGCTGTTTCTGGTCATCAGCATTGGTTACTACATCGGCTCGTTCAAGTTCAAAGGCGTCGGCCTCGGGCCGGTGACGGGCGCGCTGTTCGCCGGAATTCTCGTCGGCCAGATCGGGGAAGTTCCGGTATCGGCCATGACCAAGTCGTTCCTGTTCCTGCTGTTCCTGTTCGGGATCGGCTATTCGGTCGGGCCGCAGTTCGTCCAGTCGCTGAAGAGCAATGGACTGAAGCCGGTCCTTCTGGCGATCGTCGTTGCCTGCACCGGACTGGCCACGGCGATCGTCGTGGCCAAGACGCTGGATCTCGACCCCGGCTTCGCCGCCGGCCTGCTCTCCGGCTCCCTGACCGAAAGCCCGGCAATAGGCACCGCGGCTGAGGCGATCAACGCGCTGCCGCTGCCCGAGGAGGAGCGGGCCGTTCTCGTCGCCCACATCGCGGTCGCCGACGCCGTCTGCTACATCTTCGGAGCGTTCGGCGTCATCATGTTCTGCAGCGTGATCGCGCCAATCCTGCTTCGCGTGGACCTCCGGGAGGAGTCGCTGAAGCTCGAGAAGGAGCTCGGCATCACCCGCACCAAGGCCGGTGTCGCCTCGGCTTGGCGCAAGTTCGAGATGCGCGCCTATCGCCTGCCGGAAGGTGCACCCATCGTCGGCATGACCATCGCCGATGCCGAAGCGCGCCAGCGCGATGCCCGCTTCTTCATTCATCGCGTGCGGCGCGGCGCGGACCTCATGGAGGCGATGCCCGATTTCGTTCTCCAGGCCGGCGATATCGTGGCGATCTCCGGCCCGCGCGGGGCCATAATCGAGGTGCCGGGGACCCGCGCGGAGGAGGTCGAGGACCGCGAGCTGCTCGATATACCCGTTGCCCTTGCCGACATCATCGTCATCTCGGACGATCTGGCAGGCGTCAGTCTCACCGAGGCCGCCCGGAAGCACTGGGCTCGGGGCCTCTACCTTCGTTCCCTCAAGCGCGGCGCTGTCGAGATGCCGCTCGCCCCCGGCTTCGTGGTGGAGCGGGGCGACGTGTTGACGGTGGTCGGTCCCGAGGACGTCGTGCAGCAGGCGGCAAAGAGCATCGGCACGATCGTTGCACCGACGACGTCGACCGATTTCGTGGTTCTGGGCATGGCCATCTTCCTCGGCGGACTTGTCGGCGTGCTCGTCACCTTCCCCATCGGCGACATGAAGATCTCGCTCTCGACCAGCGTCGGCACGCTGCTGGCGGGCCTCATCGTCGGTCACATGCGCACGCGCCTGCCGCTGTTCGGGCGCATTCCCGACGGTGCGGTGACCCTGATGACATCGCTGGGCCTCGCCGCCTTCGTCGGCATGATCGGCCTTCATGCCGGTCCGGTGTTCCTGTCATCCCTCGCCGAGGCCGGGGTCGGCCTGTTGTTCGGCGGCATGGTCGTCACCATGGTGCCGATGCTCGTCGGCCTCGTGGTCGGGCGGTTCGTCCTCCGCATGAATGTGGTGCTGATGCTCGGGGCGCTGGCCGGCGCCCAGACGATGACGGCGGCGATGGCTGCCGTCCAGGACCGCGCGGGCAGTCCGGTCGCGGTTCTGGGCTTCACGCCCGCGGTGCCGTTCGGGCATATCTTGTTGACGACCTGGGGTACGGTGATCGTAGGCATCATGGCCGGCTGAGGTCGGGGCCGCCGCGCGGGCGCGGCCCTCGCCCGGACCGGCGGGCGGGGGCGCATGCTGGCAAGGATCCTTCTCGAGTTCGGCACGCTGTTCGCGATCATCAACCCGCTGGGCCTCGCCTTCGTCTTCCTGAACCGGACGATGAGCCTGTCGGAGGCGGAGCGGGCGATCGTCGCGCGCCAAGTGGCGATCTACTCGTTCAGCGTGCTGATCGTCAGCCTCTTCTTCGGCACGATCATCCTGGGATTCTTCGGGATCTCCATCCCGGCCCTGCGCATCGCCGGCGGTCTCGTCGTGGTCATCTCCGGCTGGCAGATGCTGAACCAGTCGCCCGAGGAGGAGGTGAGCAGCGCCACCTCGACCAAGAACCTGGAGGCCGTTCGTCGCGAGGCGTTCTTTCCGATGACCGTGCCCCTGACCGCCGGCCCGGGCACCATCGCCACCGCGATCACGCTCGGCGCGGCGCACCCGCAATCCGAAACGCCGCTGCTGCTCTATCTCGGCTCGACCCTCGCCGCCCTGCTCGTCTCGCTGGTCATCTATCGCGCCTATGCCAGGGTGGCACGGATGGCGCGCTTCGTCGGCAGCGAGGGGAGCCGTGTGGTCATGCGCCTCTCGGCCTTTCTCTTGATGTGCGTCGGCGTCCAGATCATGCTGACCGGTGTCACGGAGGTGCTGCAGCCCTTGCTGACGGGTCACCCGTTGACGCAGTGAGACGGGTCCTGCCGTCGCCGGCTTGACAAGCGGCCGGTGGCAGCGAGTCTGTCAGGACGAACGACAAGCAGGGAGGAAGGCAATGGCACGAGTTGCTCTGGTGACGGGCGGCAGCCGCGGCATAGGTGCGGCGATCTCGATCGCACTCAAGGCCGCCAGCTACAAGGTCGCGGCCAACTACGCCGGCAATGACGAGGCGGCGAACAAGTTCAAGGCCGAAACCGGCATTCCCGTCTTCAAGTGGAGCGTTGCGGACTACGAGGCCTGCGTCGCCGGCGTCAAGGCGGTCGAGGCCGAGCTCGGCCCGGTCGAGGTGCTGGTCAACAATGCCGGCATCACCCGCGACGCGATGTTCCATCGCATGACGCCGCAGCAGTGGAACGAGGTCATCTCGACCAACTTGAACGGCGTCTTCAACATGACCCACCCGGTCTGGCCCGGCATGCGCGAGCGCAAGTTCGGCCGGATCATCCAGATCAGCTCGGTCAACGGCCAGAAGGGCCAGGCCGGCCAGTCCAACTATTCTGCCGCCAAGGCCGGCGATATCGGCTTCACGCGCGCCCTCGCCCAGGAAGGGGCCAGGGTCGGCATCACCGTGAACGCGATCTGCCCCGGCTATATCGGCACCGAGATGGTTCGTGCCATCGACGAGAAGGTGCTGAACGAACGCATCATCCCGCAGATCCCCGTCGGTCGCCTGGGCGAGCCCGAGGAGATCGCCCGCTGCGTCGTCTTCCTCGCCAGCGACGACGCCGGCTTCCTCACCGGCTCGACGATCTCGCCGAATGGCGGCCAGTACATGACCTGAGCCAGGCGTGACGACGGTGGCGGAGCCCGGCGAGCGTGCCGGGCTCCGCCCCGTCGTCCGTGCCTCAGCGGCTCAGGCGGCGCGCATTGCTGCGGGTCTTCTTCTGGTACGGCCGAAGCCCGGCCGTAGCCATGCGCAGGATCGCCCCTGCGTCGTGCGCGAGCTTCGGGTTGGCGCGCCAGACGGCGAAGGTCGAATCCAGCATGGCCTGCTGCTTCTCGGCGACCATCTGCCAGCTCTCGGCGAGCGGGTAATCGCGGCCGGTCAGCATGGCGGTGCCGATCATGGCGAGCCGCGCCTGGATGGTCAGGGCGGCATGCACCCCGGTTTCCGCCGCCTGCAGCCAGAGCTGCCAGGCGGCCAGGGTCGTCGCCGGGTCGGCAAGCCCGGCCCGGGCCGCCCCTCCGTTGCGGATTGTGGGCATCGATCTCGACTCCTTTTGGGCGGCCTCGCCGGAACATGCCGGCTGGCAGGGGCTGGGGCAGGGCGCGCAAAGCTCCCCAGGAAGCGCCAAACGGGTGGCGGCGCCTGATGTTCCCGGGAGCCTTGCGATTGCGGGCCAGGCCCACGCCGCTGCCCCGGAGGGCGTCACCGGCTGCGGCGTGAAGGCAACGCACCTTACTGTAAATTTCGGCGCAAGGCCCGAAAGCGCTAGAGTGTGTCGGCCGGATCGGCCAGAATTGGCCATGGCCCGGGCGGCTGCCGAAGGACTCGGTTGCACTCGATTGGCCGGACCAAGTAAGGGAGTTACCCGATGAAGCTTCAGATCCTCGGTGGTGTCGCGGTCGCGGCGCTGCTCGCCATCTCCGGTGCCAAGACGAGCTTTGCCCAGGCCGAGAACTGCCTGGAGTATATGCCGGTCGTGCAGGCGAAGTTCGACCAGGCCTCGGACGAGATGAAGGCCAAGGCGCAGGCGCACATGGACGAGGCCCTCAAGGCCCAGTCCGAGAACAACGAGCAGGTCTGCCTCGAGAAGCTGCACATGGTCGACCAGGAGCTCGGCGGCCAGTAAGCCGAGCCAGGAGACCACGAATGTCGGACCACCACCGCTGATCCACGTGGTCGGCAGTCTCGTTTGGTGGCCCCGCATGCTCGCATTCGGGTAAGCGCCAACAGGTCGGACGAAATTCCGGACGCCGGTGACCGAGTACGACCGAGTACCGGTCGCCGGCGTTTCGGTGCCATCGTTCACCGGTGAACGTTGCTTTCCCGAGCCACGAGGCTTCGGTCTCGAACGGCTAGGGCTGAGCGTCCGGATGCCCGTCATGACTGCCAAATCAGGCCCAGCCGAGTGACCCCGCCGGTCAGTCGGCCCTTTGGCTTTTGCGAAAAATGCTTGCAGTAGAACGAAATGGCTTGAATAGCGCGCGCATGCCGGCAAGACTGCGGCGAGCGATCTGACCGGGGCGC
>JAUIID010000266.1 GCA_030431615.1 Alphaproteobacteria bacterium | reverse complement strand
GCGCCTGATCGAGCAGACGCCGCCGCCGGTCCATCGCTCGATCGTCATCGTCAGCTCGGCCAACGCCACCGCGGCCTCGCTCAACCGCGGCGAGTACTGCGTCTCCAAGGCCGGGCTCGCCATGGTGACCAAGCTCTTCGCGCTGCGCCTCGCTCCACTAGGCATCGGCGTCTACGAGATCCGGCCGGGCATCATCCGGACCGAGATGACGGCACCTTCGAAGGAACGCTATGACGCCTTCTTCGCCGGGGACGGCGCGCCGATGCCGCGCTGGGGCGAGCCCGAGGAGGTGGCTAAGGCGGTCGCGGCCTGTGCCGCCGGCGAGCTGCCCTACACGGTGGGCCAGCCGATCGCCGTGGATGGTGGCCTGACCCTCGCACGGTTCTGAGGGCCGAGGCGGCTTGCGCGCCTTTGGTCTGGACGAGTGCCCGCCGGGCAGCGATGTAGGGGGGCTGACCGATATCGCCCTTGCCGGAGCTCCGCCATGTCGAGCCGCCCCAATCCTTTGAAGCTGAACCCCCTGCAACTGAAGACGCTGGCCATCCTGCAGGAGGTGGCGCGCAGCGGCGGTGGTGCGAGCGAAGCGCTGGAGGATGGCGGCGTGGCGCTCAACCGGCTGCCGCATGCGCATGGCGACCATTTCCATGTCGGGTCCGCCGTGGTGCGCGCGAAGGATGCGACGGGGCTCGCCAATCCGGGGGTCTTCGGTGCCTTGCGGCGCAAGGGCCTGGTGGCGATGGCCCCGGACGGCCGGCCGGTCCTGACCCCGGTCGCGATGAGCTACGACACGGGCGTCGCCGAGGCGATCCTGCACCGCTCGGACCACTGATCCGCGCTTTCCGGCTTCAGCCCTGGCGGCTGAGCTGCAAGAGCACGACGCCCATGACGACGACGCCGGCGGCGAGGATGCGGCGCCGGCCGAAGGGCTCGCCGAGCAGGAGGGCGCCGATGGCAGCGGCGAGCAGCACGCTGGTCTCGCGCAGGGCCGAGACATAGGCCATGGGTGCCGTGCTCATCGCCCAGATGACCAGCCCGTAGGCGCAGATCGACATCAGCCCGCCGCCCACCGCCGGCTTCCAAGCCTGCGGCAGGGTCCGCGTCAACTGCCGGCCGCGACGCAGCGCCACGAGCAGCGCGAAGGGCCAGCCGTCGAGGAAGAAGAGCCAGACGATGTAGCCCAGCACATCGCCGCTGGCTCGCCCGCCCATGCCGTCGCACAGCGTGTAGGCGGCGATCATCGCACCGGTGCCGAGGGCCAGCAGCAGCGGCCGCCGGTTGGTGGGGCCGCCACCGGCGACCCACCAGATGCCGAGGCAGACCAGGGCGATGGCGACAGTGCCCGTCGGGCTCAGCACTTCGCCGGCGACGAGGAGGGCGAGGAGCGCCACGAGCGGCGGCGCCACCCCCCGGGCGATGGGATAGATCTGGCTCAGGTCGCCGACCCGGTAGCTGGCGGCGAGCAGCAGGTAGTAGGCGAGGTGGGCGAAGACCGAGCCGAGCAGCCAGGGCCAGGCGGCCGCCTCCGGCAATGGCACGAACGGCAGCAGCGGCAGGACGGCAATCGTGTGGCTGAGGTTGACGATGGCCAGCCGCAGATAGGGGTCGCCACCCGACTTGACGAGCGCGTTCCAGCTGGCGTGGAGGACCGCCGCGAGGAGGACGACGGCGAAGACGACTGGGCTCAAGTACCGTCACCCGGCAGGCGACTGTCCCGTGACAGTTCGATGACCGGCACTTGCCCCCGGAGGCGGGAACAGGTCAAGCACGGCCGAAACGCAAGACGCCCGGCCGGAGCCGGGCGTTTCGGTCTTTGTCGGCCGTGCCGTTCAGGCGGCGCGGCGCGGCTGGCGCCGGCGCTGCTGCTGCGGGCGCTGGGGCCGCCCGCGCTCGGCGGCCGGTGCCCGTTCGCTGGCGCTCCCCGGCCGGCGGCGGTCGATGACCGGCAGGGTCTGCCGGGTCAGCCGCTCGATGTCGCGCAGGTTGCGACGCTCGGCGGCGTCGCAGAACGAGATGGCGATGCCCTCGGCACCGGCCCGCGCCGTGCGGCCGATCCGGTGGACATAGGCCTCGGGCACATCGGGCAGCTCGAAATTGACAACGTGGCTGACCGCATCGACGTCGATGCCGCGCGCCGCGATGTCGGTGGCCACCAGGATCCGGGTACGGCCGGACTTGAAGGCGGCGAGCGCCCGCTCGCGCTGGCTCTGCGACTTGTTGCCGTGGATCGCGGCAGCCGGGATACCGGTCGTCTCGAGATGCCGGGCAACCTTGTCGGCGCCGTGCTTGGTGCGCGTGAAGACGAGCGCCCTGCTGAACTCAGGCTTGGCCAGGAGTTCGGCCAGGAGCGAGCGCTTGTCGGCGGCATCGACGAGATAGACCGACTGGTCGACCCGCTCGGCAGTCGTCGCGATCGGGGCGACGCTGACCTCGATCGGGTCGGTCAGCATGTCGCGGGCGAGCTCGCCGATGTCCTTCGGCATGGTCGCCGAGAAGAAAAGCGTCTGGCGGCGCTTCGGCAGCTTCGCCAGGATGCGGCGGATGGGGACGAGAAAGCCGAGGTCGAGCATGTGGTCGGCCTCGTCGAGGACGACGATCTCGGTCTGGTCGAGCCGCACCGTGCCGCCCTGCAGGTGGTCGAGCAGCCGGCCCGGTGTGGCGACGAGCACGTCGACACCGCGTGCGAGGGCGCGGACCTGCGGGTTGTGCTTGACGCCGCCGACGACGACGGTGACCACCGGCCGCAGATGCCGGCCATAGGTCTCGAAGCTGGCGGCGATCTGAGCCGCAAGCTCGCGGGTCGGGGCGAGCACCAGGGTCCGAACACTGCGCGGCTGCAGCGGCTTCTTGTCGGTGACGAAGAGCCGGTGCAGGATCGGCAACGCGAAGGCCGCGGTCTTGCCGGTGCCGGTCTGGGCGATGCCCAGGAGGTCGCGGCCCTCCATCACGGGAGTGACGGCCTTGGTCTGGATGGGGGTGGGGGAGGTGTAGCCTTCGCTCTGAAGGGCACGAAGAAGGGAGTCGGCGAGGCCGAAATCGGCAAACTGAGTCAAGAGATCACTTTCGAGGACGACCGCGAGCGGCGTGCCCAGGGGGCGACGAATGCAACGGCCGGATTGGCGATGGCACACCCCGCGTATCTGGGCGGCCGGAGAAATTATCAGGGGGCTCAACAGATAGAACGCAGGGCGTTCTTCACGCGGCTGGAGCCACAGGACCGATATCCGGTGGCCGCATAAGCGCATGTTGCAGTGCAGAAGTCAAAGGAATTCCCTCATACCCCGGTTGATCGCGCCAGCACCGAGGGTGCCGCGTCGGTGCCGATCTTTTCATTGGCTCGAACCTAAGGAAAGGATATGTCACTTTCCTTTCCCAAGCATCGAGGCAAGGAAAGGAACCTTTCGCTACGATGTCGGCCCCACCCGATCCCCGGCGCCTTGGTCAGTGGCAGACGACCACCACGTTGGGTGAGCCCGTCCGAGCCTTCATTCCGCCGCCGCTACCACCGGTTCCATCTCTGGCAATGGAGGGGCTGTACAGAGCGTTGGAGACCGCGAGCCAAGCGCTCGGAAGGCTTGATGGTGTCTCCACGATTCTGCCCGACGCCTCTCTCCTCCTCTACACCTATGTCCGCAAGGAGGCCCTGCTCTCATCGCAGATCGAGGGCACCCAGTCTTCACTCTCCGATCTCCTGCTCTTCGAGATCGACGAGGCGCCCGGTGTACCGCTGGATGATGTCGTAGAGGTCTCGAGCTACGTCGCCGCCATGAATCGTGGTATCGAGCGAGTTGCGGAAGGAATGCCGATTTCCACCCGTCTGCTCCGCGAGATGCACGGCGTCCTGCTCGCCAGGGGTCGAGGCGCCACGCAGCAGCCAGGCGAATTCCGCCGCTCGCAGAACTGGATCGGCGGCACAAGGCCCGGCAATGCCCTCTTCGTGCCGCCACCCTTCGAGCGCGTCCCGGACCTCATGTCGGACCTGGAGAAGTTCATCCATGCCGAGAAGCCGGTGCTGCCGGTCTTGATCCGGGCCGGGCTCGCGCACGTGCAGTTCGAGACGATCAACCCGTCCTGGACGGCAATGGCCGTCTTGGCCGACTCCTGATTACCCTCATGCTCATCGCGGAAGGCAGTCTGAAAGAGCCGATCCTCTATCTCAGCCTGTATTTCAAGACGCACCGCAAGGAATATTACGACCTACTGCAACGCGTGCGTGAAAGAGGCGACTGGGAGGCCTGGCTCGACTTCTTCCTTGCGGGTGTTGCGGAGACATCCAGGCAGGCAGCCGATACGGCACGCCAGATCCTGAACCTTTTCGAAGCAGACAGACGCCGCATCGAGCAACTCGGCCGGCCGGCCGCATCGGCGCTGCGCGTGCATCAGCAGCTCCAGCAAAAGCCCATCATCGCCATCCAGGACGCCGCAGCCAGGCTCGGCATTTCGACGCCGACGATCGGCAAGTCGATCAGACATCTGGAACAGCTCGGCATCGTGCATGAAGTCACAGGTCGGCAGCGCGGCCGCGCCTTCATCTATTCGGCCTATCTGGCACTGCTCAGCTTGGGCACCGAGCCGCTCGCCCGCTGAGGAGCCTATCTCAATCGCGCACCAGCGTGACGCCGTGCGTGCCGAAACCGAGCCCGACCTCGCTGCCCACCGGATGGATCCGGTCGACATCGGCATCGGTGACGAAGAGCTCGCCGAGCGGCGTTTCGATGTCGTACTCGACATGGCTGCCGAGGTAGCTGGCCCGCCTGACGTGGCCGGACATGATGCTGGCGGCGGGATCGGCGGTGAGCACGATGCCTTCGGGCCGGATGGCGAGATGGGCGGGCCCGGGAGCGAGGCCGCGGTGCAGCAGGCGGCGGCGGGCCTCGCCGATGGTCACCTCGGCGAACTCGCCGTCGATGGCCCCGATGGTGACGGCGACCACGTTGGCATCGCCGATGAAGTCGGCGACGAACCGGTCGGCGGGCGCCTCGTAGAGGTCACGGGGCACACCTTCCTGGGCGATCACCGCGTTCTTCATGACGATGATGCGGTCGGAGATGGCGAGCGCCTCCTCCTGGTCGTGGGTAACGTAGACCGCGGTGAGCCCCAGCCGCTGCTGCAGCTCGCGGATCTCCTCCCTGACTCGGCGGCGCAGCTTGGCATCGAGGTTCGAGAGCGGCTCGTCGAAGAGCAGCACTTCCGGCTCGAGCACCACGGCCCGGGCGACGGCGACCCGCTGCTGCTGGCCGCCCGAAAGCTCGGACGGCAGCCGGGCGCCGAAGCCGGCGAGCCCGACCAGCTCCAGCGTCGTCTCCGCCCGCTCCTTCACCTCCGCCTTCGGCCGGCCCGAGACGGAGAGGCCGTAGCCGACATTCTCCAGGACGGTCATGTGCGGGAAGAGGGCATAGGACTGGAAGACCATGGCGACGTCGCGGTCGGTGGCCGGCAGATTGGTGACGTCGCGCTCGCCGATACGGATGCGCCCGGCGGTCGGCAGCTCGAGGCCGGCGATCATCCTGAGCGTCGTCGTCTTGCCGCAGCCGGAGGGACCGAGCAGCGTGACGAGATGACCGGGCGTCACGCTGAAGCTGACGTCGCGCACGGCAACCACGGCGCCGAAGGCCTTCGTCACGTTCTCGAAGGCGACGGTGGCGGCACGGCTCATCCGACCCCTCCCGAATAACTGGCGGGTGCGGCGCTGCGCCGGCCGAGGCGGCGCTCGCCGATGGCGAGCTGGAAGAGACCGATGACGATGAGCATGACCACGATGAGCACCGAGCTGTAGGCGATGGCGATGCCGTAATCGCCGTTCTCGACCCGATTGAGGATGTAGGTCGTGGCCAGCTCGTAGCGGGCCGAGACCAGGAAGACGACCGCCGAGATGGCGGTCATGGCGGAGACGAAGCTGTAGACCAGGGCCGCGAGCAAAGCCGGCTTCATCAGCGGCAGCAGGATGCGGCGAACGGTCTGC
>JAUIID010000265.1 GCA_030431615.1 Alphaproteobacteria bacterium | reverse complement strand
CGCTGGTCCGGTTCGACGACTTCGCGCGTTTCGCCGGCAACGAGGTGCGGCTCGAGGTCGAGCCGGCGCTCGACGGCCGCAAGCGGTGGCGCGGCCTGCTCGAGGGGGTCGCCGGCGAGGACGTGCTCTTGACTGTTGATGGCCTGACCCGGCGGGTGCCCTACCCGACCATCCGGAAGGCCAAGCTGGTATTGACCGACGCGCTCGTGGCGGCCGCCCTCAAGGGCGGCACCGGGCAGGAGGCGAGGGAGTAGGCGATGGAACTCAGCACCGCATTGGGACGGGCCGAGCTGTTGCGGGTCGCCGAGACGGTGGCCCAGGAGAAGGGCATCGACACCACCGAGGTGATCGACGCCCTGGAGCAGGCCGTGCAGACCGCCGCCCGGCGCAAATATGGCCTCGAGCACGACATCATTGCGGAGATCGACCGCAAGACCGGCGAGATCAGGCTCTTCCGGCAGCTCGAGGTGGCCGAAGTCGTCGAGGACTACGCCAAGCAGCTCAGCCTCGAAGAGGCGCGCGACCGCAACCCGGCGGCGCAGGCCGGCGATCTCATCCTCGATGCCCTGCCGCCGATCGATCTTGGCCGCATCGCCGCGCAGAGTGCGAAGCAGGTCATCGTCCAGAAGGTGCGCGACGCCGAGCGCGAGCGCCAGTACGACGAGTTCAAGGACCGGATCGGCGAGATCGTCATCGGCGAGGTCAAGCGGACCGAGCACGGCAACGTCCTGGTCGACCTCGGCCGGGCCGAGGCGATCGTCCGCCGCGACGACCTGATCCCGCGCGAGAGCTTCAGGAACAAGGACCGGATCAGGGCCTATCTCTATGATGTGCGGCACGAAACCCGCGGCCCGCAGATCTTCCTGTCCCGGACCCATCCGCAGTTCATGGCGAAGCTCTTCGAGCAGGAAGTCCCGGAGATCTACGACAGCATCATCGAGATCAAGTCGGTCGCCCGCGACCCGGGCAGCCGGGCCAAGATCGCGGTGATCTCGAAGGACAGCAGCATCGACCCGGTCGGCGCCTGCGTCGGCATGCGCGGCAGCCGCGTTCAGGCGGTCGTGCAGGAGCTGGCGGGCGAGAAGGTCGACATCATTCCCTGGTCGCCCGATCCCGCGACCTTCGTCGTCAATGCCCTGGCCCCGGCCGAGGTGAGCAAGGTCGTGCTCGATCCGGAGGCCAACCGCATCGAGGTCATCGTTCCCGACCACATGCAGCACATCGCCATCGGCCGCCGCGGCCAGAACGTGCGGCTCGCCTCCCAGCTCACCGGCTGGGACATCGACATCGTCTCCGAGGGCGAGGACTCCGAGCGTCGCAACCGCGAGTTCCGCGAGGCCACAGAGCTCTTCATCGAGACCCTGAACGTCGAGGAGGTGATCGCCCAGCTGCTCGCCACCGAAGGCTTCGCCAATGTCGAGGACGTGGCCTACAGCGAGACGGACGAGCTGGCCGCCATCGAGGGCTTCGACGAGGAAATCGCCGAGGCGCTCAAGGAGCGTGCCGCCGCCTTCCTCGAGGAGCGCGAGCAGGAGCTGAACGCCGAAGCCGACGAGCTTGGCATCGGCGAGGATCTGCGCGCCTTCAGTCTGATCGACCTGAAGACCGTCGTGACCCTCGGCCGCCAGGGCGTGAAGAGCCTCGAGGACTTCGCCGATCTCGCCACCGACGAGCTGATCGAGATGCTCGCTGCCGAGGCGCCGGTGGACGAGCCCACGGCCGCCGACCTCATCCTCCAGGCCCGCCTCGTGCTGGGCTGGATCGAGCCCGAGCCGGAACCGGAAGAGGTGGTCGAGGCAGACGAAGCGACCCCGGACGAAGGCACGGCGGAGACCGCACACTGACTGTGATGCTCGCCACCGCCTCGACCGAAAGCCCAAAGGGCGGCGCCTTGCCGGCACCGCCCCGCCGGCGCGACATCGTCAGCCGCGAGAGCGGCGACCGGTCGCGCATGCTGCGCTTTGTCGTCGATCCCGAACGGCGCCTGGTGCCAGACCTGGCGGCCCGGCTGCCTGGTCGCGGCATCTGGGTCCAGGCCGACCCGGAGAGCCTGGCCCTGGCCGTGAAGCGGCGGCTCTTCGACAAGCAGGCCGGTGGCCCGGTGCAGGTGCCGGAGGATCTGGTCGGACTCGTCGAGCGCCTCCTCGTGGCGCGGGCCTCGGACATTCTCGGGCTTGGCCGGCGGGCCGGCGAGGTTCTCCAGGGCTTCGACCAGGTGGCGGCCGTCCTCGGCGGCAAAGACACGGGCGTGCTGGTCGAGGCCAGTGACGCTGCCGTGCACGGGGCCCGCAAGCTGCGCGCGCGGCAGGGCGACGGGCCGCTCGTCGACTGCCTGACACGGGTCGAGATCGGCCGGGCGCTCGGTCGCGATGCGGCCGTGCATGCCTGGATGAGACAAGGTACACTAGCGACGCGTCTGCTCGAGGAGGCGACGAGGCTCAAGGGCTTTCGTCACCGGCAGCAGGCCGGGTCCAGCGCAGCGGACCCCGCCGACGCGGACGATCAGCAAGGGACATCGAGAGCAAGATGAGCGACGCCAAAGGGCAGGATCGAAACACGCGGATCGAGCTCGGCAAGGGCTCGGCGGGCGGTCGCCTCGAGCTCAAGAAAGCGGGTGAGCAGGGCACGGTCCGCCAGAGCTTCAGTCATGGCCGCAGCAAGGCGGTGGCGGTCGAGGTGAAGCGGCGACGCGGTGCCACGGCACCGGTCACCACGGCTCGTCCGGCCGCGACAGCACCCGCGGAAGGCCAGTCGACCGCAGCACCGGCGCCGCGGCCGGTCGCTCCCCCGACGCGGCCGCCGGCCGAGGCGCTTCGCCAGCAGCGCGCGGTGACCGAGGCACGCGGCTCGCGCAGCGGTCGCGGCCCGATGGTGCTGCCGACGCTGACCGAGGACGAGAAGCGCTCGCGGCTTCGTGCCCTCGCCGAATCCAAGAAGATCGAGGAAGAGGCTCGCGCCCGCGCTGCCGAGAACGCCCGCCGCGCCGCCGAGGAGGCGGCCCGGCGCAAGGCGGACGAGGACGCCGCGGCCCAGCGCAAGGCCGAAGAGGATGCCAGGCGGAAGGTCGAGGAGGACGCGCGCAAGCGCGCCGAGGAGCAGGCCGCCCGGCTGCTCGCCGACGAGGAGAAGCGCCGGGCTGCCGCCGAGGCGCAGGCGACCAACCAGGCCGCGGCACCGGCGGTGCTGGACGCGGACGGTGAGTTGCGTGCCCCCGAGGAGAGCAAGCGCGGCACCAAGGCTGCGGCGCGCCAGCTCCCGGTCGGCGAGGACGAGGAGGGACGCGGCAAGGGCGGCAAGGGCGATCGCCGCAACACGCTCCGGCGGACCGAGCGCGACACGCGACGCAACGACAAGCGGCTCATCCTCACGACCGACGAGGAAGCCGAGGAGATCGAGCGGACGCGCAGCCTCGCGGCGCTCAAGCGCCAGCGCGAGCGTGAGCGCCGTCAGCAATCGTCCGGCGGCACCGAGCCGGCAGTCCGGGAGGTCGTGGTGCCGGAGATGATCACTGTCCAGGAGCTCGCCTCGCGCATGGCGGTGCGTGGTGCCGAGGTCGTGAAGGTCCTGATGCGCAACGGCATCATGGTGACGATCAACCAGACGATCGACGCCGACACTGCCGAGCTGGTGCTTTCCGAGTTCGGCCAGGCGGCACGCCGGGTCAGCGAGAGCGACGTCGAGATCGGCCTCGAAGGTGCCGAGGACGACGCGGCGAGCCTGCAGCCGCGGGCGCCGGTGGTCACGGTCATGGGCCATGTCGACCACGGCAAGACCTCGCTGCTCGATGCGCTGCGCCAGACCGACGTCGTGGCCGGCGAGGCCGGTGGCATCACCCAGCATATCGGCGCCTATCAGGTGACGGTGGGCAACGGTGCCAGGGTGACTTTCGTCGATACCCCCGGCCACGCCGCCTTCACGGCGATGCGTGCGCGCGGCGCCTCGATCACCGACGTCGTCGTCCTGGTCGTCGCCGCCGATGACGGTGTCATGCCGCAGACGATCGAGGCGATCCGCCACGCCAAGGCGGCGAAGGTGCCGATCGTCGTGGCCGTCAATAAGATCGACAAGCCCGAGGCCAATGCCGACCGCGTCAAGCAGGAGCTCCTGAGCCACGATGTCGTGGTCGAGGACTTCGGCGGCGACGTTCTCTGCGTGCCGGTGAGCGCCCTGCAGAAGCAGGGTCTCGACAAGCTGGTCGAGCAGCTCCAGCTGCAGGCCGAGCTGCTCGAGCTCAAAGCCAATCCCGACCGCGAGGCCAGGGGTGCGGTCGTCGAGGCGCGGCTCGATCGGGGCCGCGGCGTGGTGGCGACCGTGCTCGTCCAGAACGGCACGCTGAACCAGGGCGACATCGTCGTCGCCGGTGCCTCCTGGGGTCGTGTCCGCTCGATGAGCGACGACCGCGGCGAGACGATCAAGTCGGCCGGGCCGTCGGTGCCCGTCGAGATCCAGGGTCTCGACGACGTCCCCGAGGCCGGCGACCAGTTCGTCGTCGTCGAGAACGAGAAGCGGGCCCGCGATATCGCCGACTACCGCAGCCGCAAGCAGCGCGAGCAGCAGCAGCTCAAGGCATCGCCGGCGCGCAGCTCGCTCGAGGAAATGTTCTCGCAGCTCAAGGCGGGCGAGATCCAGAGCCTGCCCGTGGTGGTGAAGTCGGACGTGCATGGCTCGCTCGAGGCGATCCAGGCCGGTCTCGAGAAGATCGGCAACGAGGAGGCCAATGTCCGCGTGCTCTATGGCGGCGTGGGCGGCATCACCGAGAGCGACGTCACGCTGGCGCAGGCCTCGCAGGCGGTGGTCATCGGCTTCAATGTCCGCGCCAACGCCCAGGCCCGCGATCTCGCCAAGCGCGAGGGGATCGAGATCCGCTACTACTCGATCATCTACGAGCTGCTCGACGAAATGAAGGGCCTGCTCGAGGGGATGCTGGCACCGGAGGCCAGGGAGAATATCCTCGGCCATGCCGAGATCCGCGAGGTCTTCAGCGTCAGCAAGGTCGGCAAGGTGGCCGGCTGCCGGGTCGTCGACGGGCTCATCCGGCGTGGCGGCCGGGCCAGGCTGCTGCGCGACGACGTCGTCGTCTTCGACGGCCAGCTCGGCTCGCTCAAGCGCTTCAAGGACGATGTCCGCGAGGTGCGCGAGGGCTTCGAGTGCGGCATGTCGATCGAAGGCTACAACGACATCCGTCAGGGTGACCTGATCGAGGTCTACGAGGTGCAGGAGGTGGCCCGCACGCTCTAGGACGAAGCTGTCCGGAGCCGGTGCGGCGTTCGCCCGCAAGGTTTTCGTCATGTCCAGGGATCGATCCGGCGCTGCGCCGTCGCAGCGCCAACTCAGGGTCGGCGAGCAGATGCGCCATCTGCTCGCCGGGCACCTCATGCGCGGCGATCTGCACGATCGCCATCTCGAGACGGTGAGCGTCACCGTGTCCGAGGCGCGCATGAGCCGCGACCTTCGCCACGCGCAGGTGTTCGTGTCCGAGCTCGGCCGCGACGTTCAGACGCAGACGCTGGAATCGCTGAACCGGCTGGCGCCGGTCCTGGGCGGCCGGCTGGCGCGCGAGATGAACCTCAAATACGCCCCTCGCCTGCGCTTCGAGGCGGATCAGAGCTTCAGCCATGCGGCGCACATCGACGACCTCCTGCGCACCGGCCTGGCGGCGCATGCATCGGCCGCGGACGATGCCGGCGATCAGGAGGCAGCACCCTCGGCGCCCGGAAAGGGCGACGAATGAGCCGGCGCCGCCACAAGGGCAAGCGCATCGACGGCTGGCTGATCATCGACAAGCCGTCCGGCATGACCTCGACCCACGTGGTCAACCGCGTCAAGCGCGTGACCGACGCCGCCAAGGCCGGTCATGGCGGCACGCTCGACCCGCTCGCCACGGGCGTTTTGCCGCTGGCCCTTGGCGAGGCGACCAAGACCGTCATGTATGTGATGGACGCGGCCAAGCGCTACCGGTTCACGGTCCGCTTCGGTGCCGCCACCAACACCGACGACAGCGAGGGCGAGATCATCCGGACGTCCGACG
>JAUIID010000264.1 GCA_030431615.1 Alphaproteobacteria bacterium | reverse complement strand
GCGCTGGCGGCGCATCTCGGGGCGGCGCGGGCGGTCCGCTGCACGGCCGAGCAGGTCTTCATCGTCTCCGGCGCCCAGCAGGCGCTGGACCTCGCGGCCCGGGTGCTGCTCGACCCGGGCGACCGGGTCTGGGTGGAGGAGCCGGGCTATGCCGGCCTGATCGGCGCGCTCCTCGCGGGCGGGGCGACGGTCGTGCCGGTGCCGGTCGACGGGCAGGGGCTCGACGTCGCCAGCGGCAGGCAGCGCGCCGCCAGGGCCCGGATGGCCTGCGTCTCGCCCTCGCACCAGTACCCGCTCGGC
This sequence comes from Alphaproteobacteria bacterium, assembly GCA_030431615.1. Classification (GTDB taxonomy): domain Bacteria; phylum Pseudomonadota; class Alphaproteobacteria; order Geminicoccales; family Geminicoccaceae; genus SLRI01. The sequence continues at coordinate 5,739 of JAUIID010000264.1, read as the reverse complement.
CTCACCATGAGCCTGGCGCGGCGGCTCGAGCTCCTGGACTGGGCGAGGGGGGCGGATGCCTTCATCCTCGAGGACGACTACGACAGCGAGTACCGCTATGCCGGCCGGCCGCTCGCGGCCCTACAGGGCCTCGATGAGGACGGCCGGGTGATCTATGTCGGCACCATGAGCAAGGTCATGTTCCCGGCCCTGCGCCTCGGCTACATGGTGGTGCCGCGGCATCTCGTCGATGCCTTCGCGGCGATCCGCCGGCTGACCGACACCCATCCCTCGATGCTCGTCCAGCCGGCCTTGGCCGAGTTCATCAGGGACGGCTCGCTGGCGGCTCATATCCGGCGAATGCGCGCCCTCTACGCCGACCGGCAGGCTTTGCTGCTGGCCGCAGCTGGGCGCCATCTGGGCGAGCGGCTGGCGCTGCGGCCGGCCGAGGCGGGCATGCACCTCGTGGGCTACCTGGAGGACGGCACGGATGACGTGGCGCTGGCGGCGCGGGCCGGGCGGCTCGGTGTGGAAGTGACGCCGCTCGCCGCACTCTACCAGGAGCGGCCCGATCGCCGCGGCCTCCTGCTCGGCTATGCCGGCCTGCACGGCAGCGAGATCGAGAACGGGATGATCGGCCTTGCCCGGGCCTTCGATACGGCGCCCGCTGCCTGAACCGGTGCTTCTGCCTTACGCCCGGCGTGCCAGCAGGACGCTGTGGAAGTCGGTCTTCGGGTCCTCCGCCACGAACGCGACGAGCTCGAGCCCGGCCTTCGAGAGGTGCTCTGCGTACTCGTCCGGGCTCAGGCTCGCATGGTAGACGGGAGCGCCATTCACCGTGCCGGTCACCTCGCTGTCGTTCGGGCCGACCGTGACCAGAAGGGCGCCGCCCGGGGCGAGATGGCGGGCGAGGCGGGGGATGAGCGCCTGTTGCTCGTCCCGGGTCAGGTGGAAGAAGCTGTCCCAGGCGACGATGCCCCGGAACCGCTCGGCGAGATCCAGCTCGCGCATGTCGCCCTGCAGCCATCGTGCCGCCGGCAGGCGGGTCCTGGCGATGGCGAGCATGGCGGCCGCGAAGTCGACGCCGGTGACCCGGCAGCCTTGCTCGCCGAGGTAGCGGGCGACGGGCTCGCCGGCACCGCAGCCGAGGTCCAGGACGGCGGCGCCGGGCCCGGCGAGGGCGAGGAGACGGTCGAGCCAGGGCCGCTCGATCAGACCCTTGTAGCGTTGCCGGTCCCAGGCTGCCGCATGGGCTTCGTAGACGGCTCGCGTTCCTGCCGGGTCGGCCGACACATGGGATGGCGGGCCGTCGCTGGTGCTGGTCACAGTCTCGCTCGCAGGTTGATCCCGACCGAAAAGCTTGGCAACCGTCGCCCCATGCCGCATGTCGGTGCTGCCCTTGACCATCCTCGAATGAGCCGGAGCGCCTGCCCATGGGCCGATCCTGGTACGTGACGATCCTGGCCTGCAGCGTGGCGCTGCTTCTCGCCGGCGCCGCCCGCGCGGCACCCGACCGCCTGACGATCGGGATGACGCAGTATCCAGCGACGCTCAACCCCAATATCGACAGCATGGCGGCCAAGAGCTACGTCTTGGGATTCACCCACCAGCCGTTCACCCAGTTCGACGCCGAGTGGAACCTGCGCTGCCATCTCTGCACCGACCTGCCGAGCCTCGAGGCCGGAACGGCGGAGATCGTCGAGCGCGACGACGGCACGCAGGGGGTGCGCACCACCTACACCATCGATCCCGAGGCGCGCTGGGGCGACGGCACGCCGGTGACGACGGCAGACGTCGCCTTCACCCTCGAGGTCGGCAAGCATCCGGATACGGGCGTCAGCAATGCCGAGATGTACCGGCGCATCGTCGATCTCGAGATCGTCGACGACAGGACCTTCATCCTCGAGGACGAGAAGCTCGGCTTCCTCTACCCCTCCATCAACGATTTCCGGCTCCTGCCGGCGCATCTCGAGCGGCCGGTCTTCGAGGCCGACCCCAAGACCTATCGCAATCGGACCCTCTTCGACACCGATCCGACCAATCCGGGCCTGGCGCTCGGTCCCTACCGCGTCGCCAGCCTGGATTCCGGCGGGTTCATCGCGCTCGAGCGCAACCCCGAATGGTGGGGCGAGCCGCCCGCCTTCGACGAGATCGTCATCCGCACGATCGAGAACACGGCGGCCCTCGAGGCCAATCTGCTCTCCGGCGAGATCGACATGGTCGAGGGCAGCCTCGGCCTCTCCCTCGACCAGGCGATCGCCTTCGAGGCGCGGCACGGCGACCGCTTCCAGCTCTTCTACAAGCCCGGGCTGATCTACGAGCATATCGACTTCAACCTCGATAACCCGATCCTCGCCGACCTGCGGGTCCGCCAGGCGCTCATCCAGGGAATCGACCGCGAGGCCCTGAGCGAGCAGCTCTTCGGCGGCCGGCAGGCGGTGGCGCAGACCTTCGTCAACCCCCTCGACTGGGTCTACACCAGTGACGTTCCGAGCTATCACGAGGACCTGGAGGAGGCCGGTGCGCTGCTGGATGCTGCGGGCTGGACCGAGTGGCGGGACGGGGTTCGCCACAATGCGGCCGGCGAGCCCTTGCGGCTGACGCTGATGACGACCTCCGGCAACCGCTCGCGCGAGCTCGTCCAGCAGGTGCTGCAGTCGATGTGGCGGAGGATCGGCGTCGACCTGCGCATCCAGAACGAGCCGGCCCGGGTCTTCTTCGGCGAGACGATGCGCCAGCGACGCTATCCCGCCCTTGCCATGTATGCCTGGATCTCGAGCCCCGAGAACGTGCCGCGGACCACGCTGCACTCGAACGAGATCCCGTCCGCCGAGAACAGCTGGACCGGGCAGAACACGCCGGGCTTCAAAAACGCGCGGATGGACGAGCTGATCGACGAGATCGAGATCACGCTCGACCGGGACGAGCGGGCACCTCTCTGGCACGAGCTGCAGCGCATCTACGCGACCGAGCTGCCGGTCCTGCCGCTCTATTACCGCGCCGACCCGCATATCTGGCCGCTCTGGCTCGAGGGCGTCGAGCCCACCGGGCATCTGGCCCCCGCCAGCCTCGGGGTCGAGAACTGGCGGGTCCGGGACGATGGCTGAGGCGGCCTTTCGGGCATGGTGCCGCAGGTCCTCCTGAAGGGGCGCTGAATGGCGGGCTATCTCGTCCGGCGGCTCGTCGAGACCCTGCTCCTCCTGCTCGTCATGTCCTTCCTGATCTACGGCCTGATCGGGCTGATGCCGGGCGACCCGATCGATCTCATGGTGAGCGCCGACCCGAACCTCACGGCCGCCGACGCCCAGCGGCTCAAGGCGTTGCAGGGGCTGGATGTGCCGCTGCCGCAGCGCTACTGGCGCTGGCTCATGGCCACGCTCTCGGGCGATCTCGGCTATTCCCGCCTCTATGCGAGGCCGGTGCTGGAGGTGCTCGGGCCGCGCCTGCTCAACACCCTGCTTCTCATGGGCACGAGCCTCGTCCTGGCCCTCGCCATCGCCGTGCCGGCCGGCATCCTCGCCGCCCTCGACCCGCGCGGGCCGGTCGACAACACGATCAATCTCCTGGCCTTCGCCGGTTTCTCCATGCCGTCCTTCTGGCTGGGCCTGCTGCTCATCATCCTCTTCTCGGTCCAGCTCGGCTGGCTGCCAGCCGGCGGCAGCGCCTCCATCGGGGAGAGCGGCCTGCTCGACCGGCTGCGCTATCTGATCCTGCCGGTCCTGACGCTGACGCTGCTGACTGCCGGGACGTTCATCCGCTTCGTCCGGGCGGCCATGCTGGAGGCGTTGCGCGAGGACTTCATCCGCACCGCCCGGGTCAAGGGCCTCTCGACCACCTCTGTCGTCATCCGCCACGCCCTGCCGCACACGGCCCTGGCGCTGATCACCATCACCGCCCTGCATGTCGGCTCGCTCTTCTCGGGCGCCCTCGTGGTCGAGACGATCTTCGCCTATCTCGGCATGGGCAAGCTCATCTACGACGCCGTCATCGGCAACGACTACAACCTGGCGCTGGTCGCCCTGCTGCTGGCCACGCTGGTGACGCTGCTCGCCAACCTCCTCGCCGATCTCGCCTATGGCTGGCTCGACCCCAGGATCGACTATGGCGGCTGAGGGCATCCCGGCCGGGCGGCGACGGCGCTTCTGGCGACGCCTGGCCGGCCATCGCCTCGCCACGGGCGCGGGCTGGCTGCTCGCAGCACTGGTGCTCGCCGGGCTTTTCGGGCCGCCGCTCGGCCGGGCCTTCGGGCTGGACAGCGAGGCGGTCAACCTCTTCGGCCGGCTCGCCCCGGCCAGCCTGGAGCACCCGCTCGGCACCGACGAGCTCGGCCGCGATCTCCTGCTCCGGCTGCTCGAGGGTGGCCGGATCTCGCTCGCCGTCGGTGTTGCCGGCGCCCTGCTCACGGCACTCATCGGCACCGCCATCGGCCTCGCCGCCGGCTATGCGGGCGGGCGCGTGGATGCGGCTCTCATGCGGCTGACCGATGGGATCATCGCCCTGCCGCTGCTGCCGCTCCTGATCGTGCTCGCCGCCGTCGACCTGACCAGGCTCGGCCTGCCGGCGACGCTCGTCGAAGGCGGGCTCGCCAGCGTCTGGCGCATCGTGCTCCTGGTGGCACTCTTCGGCTGGACCACCGTGGCCCGGCTGGTGCGGGCATCCGTGCTGAGCCAGAAGGAGCGCGACTACGTTCGCGCCGCGCGCGCGCTCGGCGCCGGGCCCTGGCGGATCGCCGTCCGCCACGTCCTGCCGAACGTTGCCTCGCCGATCATCGTCGCGACCACGCTCTCGATCGGCAACATCATGCTGACCGAATCGGTCCTCAGCTTTCTTGGCCTCGGCATCCAGCCGCCCTTGCCGAGCTGGGGCAACATGCTGACCAACGCCCAGGAGCTGATCTGGCAGGCGCCGCATCTGGCGGTCTGGCCGGGTGCGCTGATCTTCCTTGCCGTCATCGCCTTCAACCTGCTCGGCGACGGCCTCCAGGACGCGCTCGATCCGCGCGGTGATGCCGGGTTCTGATACTTCGGCGAAATGGTTACTTGAATATTAAAGACTATGGTTAATTGTCTATTTACCATTAAAGTCGAACAACTAAGTTTGTCTTGCAATCCGCCGCGTTGATTTGTTATAGATGTCGAAGGTGGCGGGATGACCGAGCAGCTGCCGCCGAACGGTCGCAGAAGTTGCGGGCGATGCCTGACGTCCGCTGACTTGCCGCCGCCTCGACGATTTCAGCAAGGATGGCCTCGACATGGCGAGAGAGATCACGCGATTTGCCGGCGGCGCCGAGCCCGAGCGGACCACGTCCGGTGACGAGCTCGACCCCCGTGGCGTGTTGCGTGCCCTCTGGCGGCGCAAGTTCTGGCTGGTCGGGACGATCGGCCTCTTCACCGCCGCGGCCATCGGCTATGTCCAGACGACGGTGCCGCTCTATCGCGCCGAGACGCTGGTCAGGATCCAGCCGGGCCAGCCCATGGTCATCGACCTGCCGGAGATCGGCGGCACCTTCGAGGCGGATGCCTCGACCATCGAGAGCGAGATCGAGCTTCTGAGCTCGCGCGCCTTCGCCGCGCGCATGATCGACGACCTCGGGCTGATGGACGACGCCGAGTTCAACACCAGCCTGGATCCCGATCGGCAGCCCTTCTGGAAGAAGATCGACTGGCTGGCCTACCTGCCGCAGCCGAGCGGCGAGCTGCTGCTCGGCGACGCCCTCGACGAGCGCGAGGCGCTCGCCCTCGACGATCAGCTGGGGAACGG
>JAUIID010000029.1 GCA_030431615.1 Alphaproteobacteria bacterium | reverse complement strand
CTGGTCGAGCCGTTCCTTGCCCTTCGCCACGATGCGTTTCCCCGGCCGTCATCCAGGCGGCCGAGGCGCACCCTACACGGATGACAGGGCCAATGCAAGGATCATTATCCTAGTTCACGGGTTCGTTCGGCAAAATCGCCTTTCCGGCGAGGAAGCGAGCTCCGGATGCGGGAGAAAACCGCTCCGCCAGCCGGCGGCGGGCTCCGGGTTCGTTCGTCGTTCCTCGGGTTCGATCATCGAATCCCCGGGTTCGCTCGTCGATTCGGTGGGTTCGTTCGTCGTTTTCGTGGGTTCGTTCGTCGTTTTCGTGGGTTCGTTCGTCGTGAACTGTCGCGTTATATGCGACATGGACCCCACAACTGTCGCATATAACGCGACACCGGGCGCCAACTGTCGCGTTATACGCGACAACCCAAGCGCTAATGTCGCATTTTACGCGACACCCCGAGCCTGGCTGTCGCAGCTCGCGCGACAGGCAGCGGTGCCGTTTCATTGTGCAGTGCAGTAAAAGACGTTGCAGGGCGCGCGCCGACCGGCCCAGTATGGCGGGGGCATTCCGGCAGCAGCGATGCGAGGAGCTGGACGTGGCAAGGAACTCCCCGAGGGTCGGACCGAGAAACCCGCAGGTGGTCGTCCTCGTCGGCGCCACCGGCGACCTTTCGCGGCGCAAGCTCCTGACCGGGCTCTTCCACCTGTGCAGCGCCGGGTTCATCCCCGACTGCCGGATCGTCGGCGTCTCGCTCGACGAGATCGACGCCGACGCCTTCCGCGGCCTCGCCCGCGAGGCGCTCGGCAAGTTCTATCCGCGCCCGGTCGACGAGGCGGCCTGGTCGGAATTCGCCCGGCGCCTCGACTACGTGCCGATGGCAGCGGGCGCCGATGCGCTGCGGCAGGCGGTGCACGCGGCGGAGCGTGACCTCGGGGGCGAAAGCCGGCGCATCCACTATCTCAGCGTGCCGCCGAGCGCCGCCCTGCCGGCGGTGCGGCTTCTCGCCGAGGCGGAGCTGACGAAGAGCTGCCGGATCATCATGGAGAAGCCGTTCGGCGTCGATGTCGAGAGCGCGGTCCTGCTCAACTCGCAGCTGCACGAGCATTTCACCGAGGAGCAGATCTTCCGCATCGACCATTTCCTCGGCAAGGAGGCGGCGCAGAACATCCTCGCCTTCCGCTTCGCCAACGGCCTCTTCGAGCCCATCTGGAACCGCAACTTCATCGACCACGTGCAGATCGACGTGCCGGAAACGCTGGGCCTCGCCATGCGCGCCGGGTTCTACGAGCAGACCGGGGCGTTCCGCGACATGGTGGTGACCCACCTCTTCCAGATCCTCGCCTTCATGGCGATGGAGCCGCCGACGGCGCTCGAGCCGAAGCCGATCAGCGAGGAGAAGAACAAGGTCTTCCGCAGCATGGTGCCGCTCGACCCGCGGCACGTGGTGCGCGGCCAGTATGTCGGCTATCGCGACGAGGAGGGCGTCGACCCCGATTCCGACACCGAGACCTTCATCGCGCTGAGATGCGGCATCGACAACTGGCGCTGGGCGGGCGTGCCGTTCTTCCTGCGCACCGGCAAGCGCCTGGCCCAGGGCCAGCGGATCATCTCGATCGCATTCCGCGAGCCGCCCAAGAGCATGTTCCCGCCCGGCTCCGGCGTCGGCGTGCAGGGTCCGGACCACCTCACTTTCGACCTCGCCGATTCCTCGAAGATGTCGCTTTCCTTCTATGGCAAGCGGCCCGGGCCGGGCATGCGGCTGGACAAGGTCAGCATGCAGTTCGCCATGCACGAGACCGGGCTGATCGGCGACGTGCTCGAGGCCTATGAGCGGCTGATCCTGGATGCCATGCGCGGCGACCACACGCTCTTCACCACAGCCGAGGGCATCGAGCGGCTGTGGCAGGTGGCCGTGCCGCTGCTCGAATCACCCCCGCCCGTGCGCCTCTACGAGCAGGGCTCGTGGGGGCCGAAGAACATCCACCAGCTCATCGCACCGCACGCCTGGCGCCTGCCCTTCGAGCGGGCCTGGCGCGACCCCAACAACAACGGGGCCTAGGAGCCTACGCTACCGGCGCCAGGAACGGCTCCGGGTCGGTGGTGAACCCCGGGCTGGTGACCAGCGCCTCGACCTCGGCGGTGGCAAAGGCGCCCTCGGTGAACTGGCCGTTTCGCGCATCGAAGACGCCGTCGTCGAACTGCAGGAGCTCGACCGAGGTGAGGCCGTCGCTGCCGCCGTCGCCGGCCTGGTCCTGGACGGTGCGCCAGGTGCCGATGCCGGTGATGCGGTGGTCGGCGAAGGCGCCTTCGAAGATCGCCGTGTCGAGGCCGCTGCCGCCCATGAGGGTGTCGTTGCCGGGGCCGCCGACCAGGATGTCGAGGCCGCTGCCGCCGGCGAGCGCGTCGTTGCCGGCGCCGCCCATGAGGATGTCGTCGCCGTTCTGGCCGAAGAGGGTGTCGATGGCTTCGCCGCCGAGCACGAGGTCGTCGCCGCCTTTGGCGAAGACGGTGTCCTGGCCGTCCAGGGTCTGGATCAGGTCGTCGCCATTGGTGGCGACGCGGAAGTCGCTGCCGGACGTGCCGGTGATCGGGTTGTGGTCGAGGGCGACCGTGACGGCGACGGTGGCCTCGCTCGAGGTGGCCCCTGCGTCGTCGCCCGCCGTGTAGGTGAAGCTGTCCTCGCCGGTGAAGAGGAAGTTCGGGGTGTAGGTGATGGTGCCGTCGGGGTTGGCGATGGCGGTGCCGTTCGCGGGGTCGGTGGTGACGGTGACCGAGGCGGGATCGAGCGTGCTGTCGATGTCGGTGTCGTTGCCCAATACGAGGATGTCGACGGCGGTCAGGAGCGTCGTGTCGGCCGTGTCGTTCGTGGCGACCGGCGCATCGTTGACGGGATCGACGGTGAGCGTGACGGTGGCTGGGTCGCTCGGCTCCTGCCCGTCGCTGGCGGTGTAGGTGAAGCTGTCCTGGCCGAAGAAGTCGGGGTCGGGGGTGTAGGTGAAGCTGCCGTCCTCGTTGAGGGTGAGGCTGCCGTTGGTCGGGTTGGTGACGAGGGCGGCGGCCAGCGGGTCGCCGTCGGGGTCGCTGTCGTTGGCGAGCACGCCGTTGGCGGCGGCGACGGTGAGGACGTTGTCCTCGGCGATGCTGTAGCCGTCGTTCGCGGCGGTGGGCGGCTGGTTCGGCGGCGGGGCGATGGTGACGGTGACCGTGGCCGCGTTGGAGGTGACGCCGAAATCGTCCTGCACCGTGTAGGTGAAGCTGTCCTCGCCGCTCGCGCCGGCATTCGGCGTGTAGGTGATGGTGCCGTCGGGGTTGACGGTGGCGGTGCCCTTCGTGCCCTGGTCGGTGACCGCGACGGTGTCGGGGTCGAGTGTGCCGTCGCTGTCGTCGTCGTTGTCGAGAACGTCGATATTCACGGGCACCTGAAAGTCAGTGCCGGCATCGTCGTCCCCGGCCACCGGGGCGGCGAAGTTCACGTCGATGCTGAAGATCGATTGCTGGTCGTAGGTTTGTATCCGGGTCGAATTGCCAAAGGTCAGGAAGATCGTGTCGGCATCGAAGGTGACGTCGGACGGCTCGAAATCGGGCACATCGGTCGTGGCGACCCGGACGGCGAGGATGTCGGGGATGGTACCGTCGACGTCGGAGAACGCGACGCCATGCCCACCCGGACCCGACACGACAAAGCCATCTTCTTCCGAATCGGTCGTTCCGTCGGTTCTGACGCGATCATACGAAACGGTAATGCTCGACGATTCAATATCGATATCGAAGTCCGACAACGGGGCGGCGTTATTCATCTCGACCGTGTTGTCGACGGTAACGATCTTCGCATTGCCGATGTCGTACGGATCAAAGGGTGCCACGGCGACGCGTTGATTCAGAAAACTCATGAGTCAGTCACTCCCTGAGTGGTCGATCGAAAGAAGTCCGGGCCGCGCGACAGCGGGGTGCGATCGCCTGTCCTGTCGTGGCGGCCGAAAGCGTCGCGGCAGGCCAGGGCTGCGGCGCGAACGAGACGAGCGGTTTCAGGCATGGCCGGGTGGTCGGATCGGGCGACGGGAACAGCTGCCTGAAGAAGGCCGGCTCATTCTGGTGCAGCGACGCATGGTTCCTGCTTCCGGTTCGGGCCCGGCGAAATTCCGGGCCAGCCTGCCGCGCAACCGTGATACGGGCGCGACCGCCGAACTGAGAGACCAGGACGGAGACCGTTCGTGCGGACTCTCAAGGCTTGTTCGCCCCAACTCACTAACCGATCGGAAAGCTGTCAACCCGGAACTTCAAGTTCTCCAGGAATTGCTGTCTTGCAACCTCAGCGTGCAGGCGGCCGCCGGCAAATCGTCAACCAGAAGGGTATCAATATTAGGCTTATATAACCATAAGTTGAGCAACAAGCGGCGCTGCTAATCGGCGCCGCCACGCGGGGCCGATTGCAGCGGCAACTCAGAGGTTGGAGGGGGCCGGCGTCAGGGACTGGCAGCCCTCGACGTCGGCGAGGTCCTCGCCGGCATTGTCGACGCATTCCTCGAAGTCGCCGAGGCCGTCGAGCCGCTGGTCCTCGGCCTGCCTCGCCTGCTCTTCCTCGAAGCGATCGGGAGCGCAGGCAGCGGCCGCGAGGACCATGAGCACGGTGAGGGCGCGAAGCACGGGTCTCATCTTTCCTCCAGCAGCCGGTCGGTGCCGGCCGGGCGTTTTTTGGCGGTGGCGCACCGTAATCCGCCGTTCCGCACCCGTCCAGCCGGCGGTCGACGCGGGTGGCGCCAGGCTGTCAGCCTCGGTGCCATGCGCGTCGACCGCCGGCGCCGCTAGCTCCTGGCGCGCAGGGCGAGGGCGTGGATGGCGATCATCCTTTCCTCGTTGGTCGGCATGACGCGGACCTCGACGGTGCTCGCGCCGGTCGAGATGACGGCCGCGTGGCGCTGGTTGCTTGTCTCGTCGATGGCGATGCCGAGCCAGCCGAGCCCCTGGCAGACCCGCGAGCGGACGGTGGCCGAGTGCTCGCCGATGCCGGCGGTGAAGACCAGGCCGTCGATGCCCTCGAGCGCGGCGGCCAGGCCTGCCACCTCGCGGCGGATGCGGTAGGTGAAGTAGTCGATGGCCTCGGCGGCAAGCGGGCTCGTGCTGGCCTCGAGGTCGCGCATGTCACTGCTGACGCCGGAGAGGCCGAGCAGGCCCGACTGCTTGTAGAGCAGGTCGCCGAGCTGGTCGGCCGAGAAACCGCCGTCGGTCAGGAGGTGGAGCAGCGCACCCGGGTCGATCTGGCCCGAGCGCGTGCCCATCGGCAGGCCGTCGAGGGCGGTGAAGCCCATCGTGCTGTCGATGCTCCGGCCGTGGCGGATCGCGCAGGCGCTGGCGCCGTTGCCGAGATGGGCGACGATGACGCGCCCGTCGGCCAGGTGCGGTGCGGTGCCCCTGAGCTCGCGGGCGATATACTCGTAGGACAGGCCATGGAAGCCGTAGCGGCGGACCCCCTGGTCGTAGAACTCGCGCGGCAGGGCGAAGGTGTCGGCGACCCAGGGATGGTGCCGGTGGAAGGCGGTATCGAAGCAGGCGACCTGCGCCACCCCGGGAAACGCCAGGGCGACGGCCTCGATGGCCTTGAGGTTGTGCGGCTGGTGCAGCGGGGCGAGCGGGATCAGCGCCTCGAGCGCTTCCATGGCCTTGCCGTCGACCAGCACCGGCTCGGTGAAGTCGCTGCCGCCATGGACCACGCGGTGGCCGACGACGCCGACCTGGCGGCCGTCGAGCCAGCCGCCGAGCCAGTCGACGAAGTGCTGCATCGCCGCCCGGTGCCCCCCGCCCGCCTCATAGTCCAGCTCGGCCAGGACTGTGCCGTCGGGTGCCTTCGCGACGAAGCGCGGCTTGAGGCCGATGCCCTCGATCTGCCCGCCGGCCATGAGCTCGGGCGCACCGGCCCCGTCCTCCTGGAAGAGGGAGAACTTCAGGCTCGACGAGCCCGCGTTGATGACGAGCACGAGGTCGCGCATCGATCTTCTGGTCCTTCCGGTCCGAGCAAGGCAGAGCCGGCGCCGGCCGGCCGCGGGGGCTCAGCCCATCACGTGGTAGCCGCCGTCGACGTGGATCGTGTTGCCGGTGATCAGGTGGCCGGCCGGCGTCGCCAGTGCCGCCGTGGCGATGCCGACGTCCCGGATGCTGACGAGCTGGTTCGTGGGTGCCCGCGTCTCCGCCATGTTGAGCATCGATTCGAACTCGTTGATGCCCGAGGCGGCGCGGGTGCGGATGGGGCCGGGCGAGATGGCGTGGACGCGGATGCCCTTGGGGCCCAGCTCGTAGGCCAGGTACTTGACCGAGCACTCGAGGGCCGCCTTCACCGGCCCCATGAGGTTGTAGTGCGGCACGACCTTCTCCGCACCGTAGTAGCTCATCGCAAAGAGCGTGCCGCCCTCGCTCATCAGGGGCTCGGCCAGGCAGGCCATGCGCACGAAGGAATGGCACGAGATGTCCATGGCGCGCGCGAAGCCCGGCCCGGAGCTGTCGACGAAGCGGCCGTGCAGGTCCTCGCGCTCAGCGAAGGCGATCGAATGCAGGGCGAAGTCGATCCTGCCCCAGCGCTCGCCGGCCGCCGCGAAGACGGCCTCGAGCTCGCCCTCGGCCTCCACGTTGCAGGGCATGAAGATCGGCGCTTCCAGCTCCTCGGCGATGGGCTGGACGTGCGGCTTGGCCTTGTCGTTGAGATAGGTCAGCGCCAGCTCGGCGCCGAGGAAGCGGAAGGCGGCAGCACAGCCATAGGCGATCGACTGGCGGTTGGCGACGCCCAGCACGACCCCCCGCTTGCCCTCGAGCGAGCGGGCCTTGGGGTCGAAGGTGAGGATCTCGTCGTCGGCCATGGTCGGTCTCCGTCCGGCGTTGCGAGGTTGGTTCGGCACTAGCTGCCGGCGATGAGAGAGTGGTGGCAACGACGGAATTGGCACCGAGCAATTTGCCGCACTGCAAACGGGCCGCCTCGCCCTGAACCGGGCCGGGCTGTCCGTGCCGGGAAAACGGGCCTTGAGGTATGGCCCGGCATGGGTCGGCTCTGTTACTATCTACCCCTCAGCCTAAAGACCGCCTCCTCCGTTCGCGCCGGCCAGCCGTGCGACGGCTGGACAGCTCTGCCCGCGCACGATCACTTGCAGAGCTGCTGACGGATGGAGAGATTTCGCGCGGCAAGAAAATCAACCATTGGTTGTGGCTGCAGGGAGGGGATTAGTGGCGCAATACGCAATCAGGATGAAGTCCCGAACATCGATGCCTGCGTCGGCGGGATGCCGGCCCCGATGGCGCGACGGTTCGTGAGCCGCGCTACCGCCAGAAACGCAACAACATCAATGGTGCTGCCGTGCTCGAGTGTTCGAAAGGCAAGGCGAACACCGACACCACCGTAGCTGCAACTTCAACCGGGAACGCCCGGGCGATGACGGGGGGAACGACGATGACGGGAGGTGGCGCTGCACCTGTGAGCATCGCGCTGTTCGGACCGCTCATAGTGCGCAAGGACGGCATGCCCGTCACGCTGCCGATCACCGGGCACACGCTCGAGCTTTTGAAGTTCTTTCTGACCAATGCACGGAAGCCGTACCGCCGCGATTACCTGTCCGAGCTGTTCTGGCCGGACACGAGTGCGAAGCGCAAACACTCGGCGCTGAACACGGCGATCTGGCGGATCAGGTCGCAGGTCTCCAACCGGGTGGACGTGCATCTTCTGTCCGAGTCGGACTGCACGTCGCTGGAGATCGGGCCGGAAGTCGAGGTCGACAGCGTCGAGCTCGCCAATGCGCTCGCGGAGCTGCAGAGCTGCGGCCATGCCGGCCCGCAGGCCGAGGCCGAGTCGCGGCTGGCGCGCGCGCTCGAGACCTCCGACCAGCCTTTCCTGGACGGTCTGAACAGCGAGTGGGCGCTCTCCGCCCGGCAGAAGTTCTCGGAGATCAAGGCCCGGGCCCTGGCCCTGATGATGCGCCGTTGCGGCGAGAGCCATCGCTACGACCAGGCGATCGACTACGGGCTCAGGCTGCTCGAGGCCGACCCCTACCGCGAGGACACGCATTGCGAGATGATGTGCCTCTATGTCCTGTCCGGCCGCCGGGCGCATGCGGTCAGGCAGTACCATCGATGTGCCGAACTGCTGCAGGATGAGCTCGGGGTCGAGCCGATGCCGGAAATGCAGCTGCTGCACCAGCACATCACGGAAAGCGGCGAGGAGGCCGGCATGACCGCGCTCGCGCCGGAAGACAGCGACCGCAGGAGCGTGGCGCCGCTCTTCGCCGCGCTCGCGCGCTCCCGCACCGACGTCTACAGCGCACTCTGCCAGCAGCTCTCCTAGCTCCGGACGGCCGGCCCGGCGCCGCCTGAAGCAGCCGACGGCAGCGGTCCGTGCGACCGCCCCGTGAGCATGGCGTGACCCGGTTGTGATCCGGCGGTGACCCTGCACGGATCGACACGTGCCCGGCCGCGGAGCGCCCGGCAATCGGGCTCTCGTACACTGGCAATGCCAGAGTTAGGGAGCTCTCGACCATGTATCAGCATCCTGGTGTCTATATCGAGCACGTGCCCTCAGGCTTGCTCGCCATCGAGGCCGCCTCCACCTCGGTCGCGGTCTTCATCGGCCCCACGAGGCGAGGGCCGCGGGGCGAGCCGGTCTTCATCTCGAGCTCCGGGCAGTACGAGGACCGGTTCGGCGAGCTCGGCGGCGGCAAGGGCGGCATCCGGAACCTGGGACAGGTCGCGGACCGCATGGGATTTGCCGTCAACGCGTTCTTCACCAATGGCGGATCCAAGGCCTACGTCCTCCGGGTCGCCGAATCGGGTGCAGCTCCCTTCACGCTGGCAAGGGCTTCGGTGGCCATCCCCAACCCGGGAGTTCCCGACGAGGGCTTTACTGTGACCGCCGCCGACGCGGGCAGCTGGGGCAATGCGCTGATCGTCCATCTGCGGCCGACGGACGACGAGACACCACCCGATCTGGAGCTCGGCTACACGCTGGATGTCGGCATCGAGCTCGATGGCGCCTTCACGGTCCTCGAATCCTTTTCCGGCCTCGACATGGCGGCGGACGCGCCCCGGTCGATCGAGAGGGTGATCGCCGAGCAGTCGAGACTGATCGACATCGAAGGCGGTGTCGTCCCGGACGACATAGCCGCGGTGACCGCGAACGCGCTGCTGGGCACCGATCTGGTCGCCCAGCTCGCCAGTGGCCAGCTGCCGCTGGCCAACACGAGTATCGAGATCACCGTCGGCACCACGACCGTCGAGGTCGCCTTCGACGCCAACAATGCCGACTTCGCCGCGGTCGCGCGGTCGATCCAGGCTCAGGTGCGCGCCGGGAGCGGCGGCAACCTGCCGGACTTCACCGCCCGCATCGTGCAGAGCGGCGGCAATCCTGTCCTGCGCCTGGCTTCCAACATCGTCGGCACGGCAGGCGATGTCAGCGTCGAGGCCACCGACGACGCGGCAGCACCTCTCGGCCTCGGGGGCGGCGGCACCACGCAGGCGGTTCCGCCGACGTCGCTCGACGCGGGCGGGCTGATCGAGGGCTATCTCACGGGTGGGACCAACGGGGTCGATGAGCCGGCCAGCGCCGAATACGACGGGGCCTACCGCACACTCCGCGACTACCGGGACGTCTCGATCATCCTGCTGCCGGCGCTGAACTGGGAGAGAGGCGGCGACAACTCGATCATCCAGGCTGCCATCACCCACTGCGAGTTCATGAAGAACTGCATGGTCGTGGTGGACCCGCCCAATTCGTCCGTCACCGCGAACCAGCTCACCTCGCCCAAATCCGTGAAGGATCTCGGCGCGCCGACCTCGCCCTATACGGCTCTCTACTACCCATGGCTGAAGGTATCGAACCCGCACTACAACGAGGACACGGCGGCGAACCTGCCCAAGACCTTCGACCTGCCGCCCTCGGCCTTCGCCGCCGGCGTCTGGTCGCGGACGGACAGCGCCCGCGGTGTCTGGAAGGCACCCGCCGGCCTGGCAGCGACGGTGCGCGGGACGAATGGCCCCAATGTCCTGATCGGCAACGATCTCCAGGACAACCTCAACGAATGGGGCGTCAACTGCATCCGCTCGATCATCGGCCCGAACGTGATCTGGGGCGGGCGCACGCTCGCCACCAAGGCCAAGCCCGAGTTCCGCTACGTGCCGGTCCGCCGGACGCAGAACATGATCGGCGAGAGCCTCTACCGGGCGCTGCAAACCGTCGTGTTCGAGCCCAACGACCACAAGCTCTGGAGCACGCTTCGGGCCTCCGTCGGCGATTTCATGAGCGGTCTCTACCGGGCCGGCGCGTTCCAGGGCGAGAAGGCATCGGATGCCTATTACGTGCTCTGCGGGCTCGGCTCGACCATGACCCAGGGCGACATCGACGCCGGCATTGTCCGGTGCGTGGTCGGCTTTGCCCCGCTGAAGCCTGCCGAGTTCGTCGTCGTGCAAATCAAGCAGATCGTCGGCCAGGCGGCCTGACGCGCAGCATCAGTCAGGAGGAAAAAGCATGCCAGCGCCGATGTTTCCCGCCAACGCACATCGCTTCGATCCATACAGGACGTTCAAGTTCCAGGTCGTCATCGCCGGCCAGGTCGTGGCCGGCCTCACCAAGATGGGCGCGCTCAAGCGCACCACCGAGGCCGTCAAATGGCGCTCGGCCGGCGATCCTTCCTACCAGCGGGTGATGCCCGGCGGCTCGAGCTTCGAGGCGGTGACCCTGGAGCACGGGCTCAGCCACGATCCGGTCTTCGCCGAGTGGGCCAATTCCGTGAACAACGTGGCCGATGGCGATGCCGGCATGAGCCTCGTCAATTACCGCCGCGACGTGATCATCAATGTCCTCAACCTGCAGGGCACGCCGGCCATCTCCTACCAGCTCAGACGCGCCTGGGTGTCGGAGTTCACGGCCCTTCCCGAGTTCGACGCCAACAACATGAACACGGTCGGTATCCAGTCGATCATGCTGCAGCATGAAGGATTCGTGCGCGATGAAGGCATCCAGGAACCGGCCGAGAGCTGACGTGAAGAACGGGCAGCGCCGGGCCCTGACGCTGGACGTGCCCTTTCCGGCCGCCGTGCTCGGCCTGCGAACGGGTGCCGACGAGATGGCGATGGCCGAAGCCGCGCATCTGAGCGCCACGCGGCCGAGGCGCGTGACGGAGCTCGTGGCCGCCGCCTATCGAACGATCGGCGGACAGCCAGCGACCCGGCAGCTCGTCCGCTCGCTCAACGCGGCCGCCCGCGAATGGCTTCTCTACAAGGCCGCCTTCGCCTTCAACCCGGCGCTCGACTGGTTCGAGGCGCCGTGCACGCATTGCGGCAAGCCCTTCGATCTCCGCCTCTCGCTGATCGACGCGCCGCGCAAAGGCGCTGGCGAGGGCTTCCCGGTTGCGCAGGTCGAGACGTCCCTGGGCCTGCGCGCCTTCGAGGCGCTCAACGGCTTTCATGAGGAAGCCGCGGCACGGGCCCCCGCCGGCAAGGACCTGCGCCGTGTCTTCACGGGGCTTTGCGGCCTGCATCCCGAGAGCCTCAGGGAGGCCGAGCTGTTCGACAACGACGATCTCGCCGCCATCGAGCAGGCGCTGGAGGCCATGGCCCCCGATCTCGCCGACGTGGCGGAGATCGCCTGCCCGAACTGCCAGGCGATGACCGGCGCCCGGATCGAGCCGCTGCGCCACGTGTTTCCGACACCCCAGTCGATCCTGCGCGAGATCCATCTGATCGCGTTCAGCTACCACTGGCGGGAGGCCGAAATCCTGCCACTGCCGCCCGATCGCCGGCGCGCCTACGTGGCGATGATCGAGGCTGACCGCGCCCGGGCGACGGGCAGGCGCTGACCATGGGTCTGTTCTCCCGCCTGGCCGAGCGCGGCGCCTTCTCCCCAAGGCCGCAGACGCCCGCCATGGTGCCGAAGGATCGCGGCATTGGGGGTCGGGTCCGGCGGCAACCGGAGGAAGAGGAAGAGAGCGTGCAGCCGTTCAGGCTGAGCCGTCAGGAAGAGGAGGAGGACGAAGCTCAGGCCGTGCGGCGCGAGGTCGAGGAGGAAGAGGAGGAGGTTCGGCCGCTGCGCCGGCAGGCGGAAGAGGGAGAGGAGGAGGAAGCCCGGCCCCTCCGCCTGAGGCGCGAGGCGGAGGAGGAAGAGGAAGGGGTTCAGGCACTTCGCCGTCAGGCGGCAGAGGACGAGGAGGCCCAGCCCTTCCGCCTGCGGCGCCAGGCGGAAGAGGAAGAAGAGGCACAGCCGCTGCGCCGGCAGGAAGCAGAAAACGAAGAGACGGAAGAGGCCCGGCCGGCCAGGCTGAGGCGCGAGGAGCAGGAAGAAGAGGAGGAGGTGCAGGCGCTTCGGCGGCAGGCCGAGCCGGAAGAAGAGGCCGTGCAGGCCTGGTCGGTGCAGAGAAATGCGCGGCCCGACGATCCGGACCTCGATCCGGCAAACGGCCCGCCCGCCGACCTGCCGGTCACGGACGAGGACGAGCCCAATCCTTTGATGGCGCTGCGCCGCGAGCCGGCGATGAGCGAGACGGGCAGCGGCATGTCGGGCGCCGGCGGGTACGAGCCGGCTCCGGCAGGCCATTCGCCCGGCCTCGACGAGCCGGCCGGCGCCGGCGAGGCGCAGGAGAGCTTCGAGCCGCATTCGCTGGTGCCCGGCAGCCTGTCCTCGCTGGTTGGCGGGCCTGGCGCGTTGCCGGCCGGCACCGGCCACGACGTCGTCATCGAGCAGGTCGATGTGCTCATTCACGAGCAGGCCGCCGCACCCGCGCCCCCGTTCAGCGACCGGCGCCGGATCATGCGCGCCCGCTACCTGAAGAGGCTCTAGCCGATGGAGACGGTCTCGAGCCTGTCGGTCGCGGTCCGGGGCATAGCCGCCTTCCTGCAGGGCAGGTTCGGCGCGACGCTGGAGCCGGTCACCGTCTCCCTCCTTTCGCCGGAAGCCGTCAGGCGGAACGCCGAGACGAGCGACACGCACATTCTCAATCTCTTCTTCTACCGGCTTTCGCCCTCGGGCTTTCACGCCGGCGCCACCGCCGAAGAGCCCAACTTCATCAGGCTGCATGCGCTGCTGACACCCTTTGTCGGCACGCCCGAGGACCCGCATGAGGACATTGCCTTCAGGATACTCGGGCTGGCGATCCGCTACCTGTCCGAGCAGCCGGTCGTCCCCACCATCCTGCCCGGCGCCTCGTCCGGCGTCGCTTCGGACTTCCGCGAGGTGCCGGCCTTCACCGAGTACCAGCTCCAGGCGGTCATGCAGTCGCTGACCATGGAGGAGCTCAACCACATCTGGACGACGCAGGGCGGCGAGACCGCCTACCGGCTGTCCGCGGCCTATGAGTTCGCGCTCGTCCCGATCGAGCCTCTGGCACGCCGGACTCCAGCGGCTCCGGCCCGTGCCGCGATCCTGGACCTGGCGCCGTACACCCACGCGATCGGCGCGAATGGCATGGTATCGTTTGGCGACGATGCCCATGCCGTTCCGCTCGCGGGCGAGACCGCCGGCACGCCACCGCCCGCCGGCTGGTTGCCGGTCATTCTCGCCGATGACGACGGAACGCTGACGACCCAGCCCTCCGTTACCGACGATGCCGCGTCCCTGAACGTCGCGATTGCCGGTCTGCCGGGTGCGCGCGTGCAGCTCGAGCTCGCCTGGAACAGGGCGAGCGGCGGCAGCGACACGCAGGCGCAGGCCTTCGATGTCGGTGCGGCACGGATCGACGATCCGGATGCGATCGTGGTCCTGCCGCTCGGCACCATCGAAGCCGGGGATGCTGCCCTTGTCCGGGCCAGCATCCTCGACGATACCGACCAGCCGCTCGCCGGGCAGCCGGTCTCCAACAGCATTTCCTTCACGGTGAGCTGATGGCGAACGTGCACCCGAATGCCCGATCCCGGGCCGGCATCGAGGCCCGGGCTGCGGCGCGCCCGTTGCCGGGACCCGGGCTCGATGCAGAGTGGCAGCGCATCGCCCATCTCGTCGGGCTGGCCGAAGCGAGCCGGTCGGGCAGCGCGCTCTCCGAGGATTTCTCGACGTCCTTCGATGCCGTCTCCGAGGCCGTGGTCGACGGCAGGCGCGACGGTGTCTGGCGGAAGCTGGCCGATATCGTCCCCGAGAGCGCGATCCCTTCCCTCACCTCCATCGACATCGATCTCCTGGCGCTCGCCATGGCACCCGATGCGCGACCGCTGCTCGCCGCCCGCCTGCATTCGCTGCAGCCGCAATCCGGCGGCCCCTATCCCAGCCTGGCACTCATCCAGGAGCTGCTGATGCTGGATACGGACGACGAGATCGACTGCCTCTACGAGCGGCTGGCACCGGCGGCACCGCTTGCCGCCTTCGATCTCGTCCGGATCGCCGGCGAGGGCGCCTATCAGACGGTCAGGGCATCACCGGTTGCCGTGCGGACCATTCTCGGCCGCCCGGTCGATCTGGCGCCGCCACCGGGCGCGCATCTCGTGACCGCACGCGCCGGTTTCGACGATCTCGTCCTCCCCGAGAAGGCGATCGCCTCGCTTCGCGACCTCGTGTCGTGGATCCGGCATCACGAAACCAGCGCCCGCAACTGGGGCCTGCGGACCATGCACGGGCCGCTCGCACTCTTCAGCGGGCCTTCGGGCACGGGCAAGACGTTCGCGGCATCGGTGGTGGCGGATGCGCTGAGCGAAGAGACGGGCGAGCCCTGGGCGCTCTACGCGCTCGATCTCGGCCGAATCATGTCCAAGTATGTCGGCGAGACGGAGGAGAACCTGAACCGGCTGCTGGATGCGCTGCATGGCCGGCGCGCCATCCTGCAGATCGACGAGGCGGACGGGCTGCTCGGCAAGCGCGGCGAGGTTTCGGATGCCCGCGACCGCTACGCCAATCTCGAAGTCAGCCACATGCTCTCGCGCTTCGAGCGGCACAACGGCCCGGTCATCCTGACCACCAATCTCCGCGCCAACATCGACGCCGCGTTCCTCCGCCGCTTCCAGCTCGTGATCGACTTCCCGGCGCCCGACCTCGAGGCACGGACGGCTCTTTGGGAGCGGTCGCTGCCGACGACCATCCCGGGGGCCGACAGGATCGCCAAGCTGCAGCTGGCCGAGGCCGTGCGGCTGTCGGGCGGCAGCATCCTGAATGCCGCGACCTACGCCACCGTCCTGGCCGCAGGCAATTCGGGCGAGCTCGAGGCCGGCCACATCGCGCGGGCGGTCTGGGCCGAGCTCTCCAAGAACAACCGTCAGGTCAGGCGCTCGGAGATCGGTTTCCTCGCGGACTACGTGGAGGCCGAGGAATGAGGATCAGGCGCCTCTCGCTGGTCCTGCCGGCGAGCCACAAGCGGACCGCGGCGCATGACGCGAGGCAGATC
Source organism: Alphaproteobacteria bacterium (assembly GCA_030431615.1). GTDB lineage: Bacteria > Pseudomonadota > Alphaproteobacteria > Geminicoccales > Geminicoccaceae > SLRI01. Next base: position 20,651 of record JAUIID010000029.1, on the reverse strand, counting down.
GCCGAAGCGGTCGGCAAGGCTGTGCGGGAGACGCGCGCGGCACCCCTGGCCCCGATCTCCATCGACGCCCGGGGCAGGAACGCGGCTTCTCTGGCGCTCGAGGCATCGGGCCGGATCAGGACGGCCGGGCCCCGGGACCGGCGGGGCGGAGGCTGATCGATGGCCGTTCCGATGAAGGGCATGATCTTCGAGTACGGGCTCTCGATCCCGCCGCTCGCCCTCGTCTTCGACTTCAATCCGCAGGATATCTCACGCTCGCGCACGGCGACGATCAGGACGGGCGACGCACCCGGTGCCAGGACCGGGTTCGATTTTCTCTCGCCGCTCGAGACGAGCCGGGTGTCGCAGGGCTTCGAGCTCAATGTCGAGGCCATCACGGTCCGCATCCTGCTCGATGCCACCGACCGGATGAATGACCGAGACCAGATTGCCGCCCTCTTCGGCGTGCAGCCGCAGATCGACACGCTGCGCTCCATGCTCGAGCCGAAGGCCCAGGGGCCGGCCGGCTTGCAGGTGCTCTCGAGCCTCACCGGCGACGGTGCGCGGGCCTTCGAGCGGCAGGAATCGGCGTCCGTCCTGATCTTCGCCTGGGGCATGCAGTTCCTGCCCTGCTTCCTGACCGGCGTGGCGCAGAAGGAGCTGCTGCATCTGCCCAACCTCGTGCCCTACCGCGCCGAGATGGATCTGACGCTGCAGATCATCGAATCCAACAATCCATTCACCACCGCTGACAAGATTCGCCAGACGGCGATGACGGCGCTCAACGTCGTGACGGGATTCTGACGATGGCTTTCCTGAAGGGCTCGTTCTACGAGAAGGTGGCCCGGTTTGCGCCGGATGAAGAGAGCCGCAGCTCGTTCAAGGGGGTCAGGGCCCGCCCGCTCGGCGAGCTCGAGCCGGTCCTCGAGCATTCGGTCGTGCTGCGCGACCGGCCGGACCAGCTCGCCTTCCACTATCATGCCGAGCCGCGCGAATGGCGGCAGATCGCCGACGCGAACCCGGACTTCCTCTTCTTCGAGGATGCGCTCTACGACCCGACGCCGGAGCCGCGCCGGGACGCCCTGGGCAACATCCTGAGCGAGGACTATGCGAGCGATCCGACGGGCAGCGAGAATCTCGGCGACATCGTCCTGATCCCGAGGCGGCGAGGCGCGCGCTGATGTCGCTCCTCGGCGCCATTCTCGAGAGCAAGATCACGGCACCGGCCTCCTGCCTGATCGAGACCGGCACGTCGATGGAGGACATCGATGTCCTGGCACCCCTGGTAACGAACGTGGAGATCCAGACCAGCCGGGCGGAGGCCGCAACCGGCAAGATCGTCATCGAGGACCGGCGCAAGGAGGACGGCCAGTGGATGGCCGCCGACTCGGGCAGGTTCGCACGCTGGATGCCGATCAGGGTGTCCGTGGACTTCGAGACCCACATCGAGGAGATCATCCGCGGCACCATCGTCGAGATCACCCCCAACTACCCGAACAATGGCGGCGGCTGCACGCTCGAGATCCAGGTCCAGGACGACAGCTCGGTCCTGGACCGCGATCAGATGCGCACGGTCTGGGGGGCGGACGAGCCGATGTCCGACCGGCAGATCCTCGAGGAGCTGGTCTCGCCTGCCGGCCTCGAGGTCGATGGCGAGAGCTCCGATGGCCAGTCCAGCCGCTCGCTCTCGCAGGACGCCACCCCCATCCAGTTCCTCATGGAGCGCGCCAGGGCCAATGGCTACGAGCTGATCTTCCAGGAGGGAAAGGTCTATTTCGGGCCGAAGCGGCTCACGGGCGAGGCCCAGGCCGCCATCATGGTCTATGCCGGCAAGGCCACCAACTGCCTCTCGCTCAGCATCAAGGACGAGGCGCAGCACCCGGACGGCGTGCGTTTCGACGTGGCGCCGCAGGAAGGCGGCACGGCGCCGGTCACCGAGACGCTGACCGCGGACGAAGAGCCGCTCGGCTCGGCACCGGCGGCCAGCGAGGGTGCGGATGCCGGCACCGAGTCGGTCTGGCGGGTCAGCCGGGAAGGCGACGAGAGCGAGGAGGAAGTGCGCGCCCGCGCCCAGGCGCTCGTGAACGAGCACGCCTTCCGGGTGCGTGCCACCGGCGAGCTCGACGGCAGCCTCTACGGCCACGTCCTGAAGGTCGCGCGCACGGTCAAAGTCGACGGCACCGGCGAGCGCTATGGCGGTGTCTACTATGTCGACAAGGTAAGCCATGTCTTCGACGCCACGGGCTACCGTCAGACCTTCGAGCTGATGCGCAATGCGACCGGCGACGACGCGGGTGGTGGCGGCCCGCTCGGCGCGGCCACCTCGGCCATCTCGAGCCTGTTTTGAGGGGGCGGGATGCCTGACGACCTGAGCGCCCTCGAGCAGACGATCCGCCAGCAGCAGAACCGCTATTACGGCAAGTACCGGGCGTTCGTCGTGGACAATGCCGATCCGGAGAAGCTCGGCCGCTGCAGGCTCACCATCCCGAGCGTGCTCGGCGAGGAGCCGAGCGACTGGGCCCTGCCCTGCCTGCCTTATGGCGGCATGGCCGATATCGGCATGGTCGCGGTGCCGCCGATCGACGCCCAGGTGTTTGCCGAGTTCGTCGAGGGCGACATCTCGGCGCCAGTCTGGACGGGTACGTTCTATCAGCCGGACGTGGCACCGCCGGCCGAGTTCGCCGCCAATGACGAGCCCACGGCCAAGGTCATCAAGACCGAAAGCGGGCACGTCCTGGTGCTCGAGGACAAGGCTGGCGAGGAAGCGGTCACGCTGACGAGCTCCGCCGGTGCCGTCGTCGAGCTGAACCCCGGCGGTTCGCTCGCGCTTACCGACAGCAACGGTGCCACGGTCGTGATCGACGCCGAGGCCGGCGAGATCAGGATCGAGGATGCCAACGGCAACAGCCTGACCATGGCGGCGGGCGGCATCACCGCCAGCGATGCCTCGGGCAACGAGATCGCCACCGGCCCGTCCGGCATCGACGTGAAGGGTGCCATGATCACCATCGAGGGCCAGTCGGTAGCGCTAGGTGGCGCCGGCGGCGAACCCCTGATCAAGGGACAGTCCTTCATGGCCATCTTCAACGCCCACACCCACGTCTGCGCGCTGCCCGGCTCGCCCTCCGGGCCGCCGCTGCCGCCCATGACACCGGCGCAGACGACCATCAAGACGACGGCATCATGAGACAGCATCTCAATTCGCGCCTGCCACGGGTCACCTACATGGCCTTTCCGTTCAGGATCACGAAGAACGGACCGGCCGCCGTCACCCGGATGGACCACATCCGCCAGCAGGTCGAGCAGGTCCTGCTCACCAGCGCCGGCGAGCGGGTCTTTCGGCCCCAGTTCGGCTTCGGCGCCCGGCAGCACGTCTTCGAGCCCAACTCGACCGCCCTGCACGAGCTCGTCCGCTCGCGGCTCTACGGCTCGCTCGCCGAGGCGCTGCAGGGCGAGGTCGATCCCAAGTCGCTGCAGATCGACGTCGGCGCTGCCGAGGGGAACCCCGAACGGCTCCTGATCAGGATCACCTATGTGATTGCCGCCCTGCAGAAGGAAGAGAGCCATGCGTTCACCATCTGAGCCGAGGCGTGGCGGTCATGGCTGAGCTCCCGCCAGCCGAGCTGGTCTTCGGGCTGCCCGGCGCGAAGGAGGGCGAACCGGCCTGTCCCGACTGCGGTGAGCGGCGGGCCGTGCTGCCGGCACCCCTGCCGGGTGTCGCCGACGATTTCGACTGGGCGGTGCGCGACTACGATTCCTTCCGGCTCTTCATGATGCACGAGCTGGCCCACCGGTCGCCCGCCCGCAGCCGCTGGACCCCGGCGGACATGGAAGTCGTCATTGTCGAGCTTCTGGCGGCAGCGCTCGATCGGGCGAGCGACGCGCTCGACCGCGTCCAGGCGGAGCGATTCCTGGATACCGCGCGGCGGCCGGAATCGGTGCGCCGGCTGCTGCAGCTCATCGGCTACGACGCCAAGGCGCGCGTCGACCGGCAGGGCCTCGTGTCCCTGCTCAAGCTGCCGGACGACACGGCGGCCATCACCGATCGCCATGTCGAGGACTACTGGCGGCTCGATCCCGAAGCGATGGACGAGGCGCGGGCCGAGGGGCCGAGGTTGATCTTCGAGCAAAGGCGGATGGTCACGGCCGACGATCATGTGGCGCTGCTCGAGGAGCATCCGATCGTCGCCCGTGCGCTGGCCCGCCCCGTTCGAACCTCGCCCTGGACCTCCATGCTGGTGGCGATCGTCCTCGAGACGGGTATCAAGCAGGACGATCCGGCCCTCGACCTGCCGCTGCACTCCACGGACCCGACGGTCGAGGGTGATCCGCCGAACCTCGTCGACCTCACGCTCTGGCAGCAGGTCGAGGCCTACCACGCGCAGCACGCGCTGCCCCTGCCGGCAAGCAACGAGACGCTGACCGCCCGCAGGCTGTTGCGCGGCCTGATCGAACGGTCCCGGATGGTCGGCACCGAAGTCTTCCTGGAGGACGCGAGGCCGGCCTCGATCACCTTCACCCTCTCGGTGCGGGCGAAGCGAGGTCATTTCCGCTCCGAGCTCAAGCAGGCGCTCGAGGAAGTCTTCTCGGCCGACGAGGGCGGCTTCTTCGAGCCCGGGCGGCTGGATTTCGGCCAGGATCTCTACGCTTCCGACATCATCGAAGCCGCGATGGCCGTGGAAGGCGTGGAGGTCGCCGGCCTCAACCGGTTCAGGCGGCTCGGCCCCTATCCCGACGCGCTGGCGGCCGGCGTGATCGAGGCCGGCGCCGACGAGTACATCCAGTGCCTGAACAGGAGCGGCGAGCCCCAGGCCGGCTTTCGCCGCATTCTGGTCAACGGAGGGGAGCTCGGATGAGCATCGCCGATGGCCGTCTGGAGGACCTCACCCGCTGGAATCGCGCCGGCCTCAAGCGATTCCGGTATGTCGACGGCGACGCCGCCACCTGGCTCGAGGAACTGCGCGTCGCTCTCCTCGGGCTCTATCTCGAGACGGATGAGATCGACTACCGGCGGCCGGACATGTGGCGCCATTTCTTCCAGCGGCCCGACATCTTCGGGCGCGATGCCGACCCGGTGCAGAAGGACCAGGCACTGAACAAGGTGCGCGACCTGTTCGCGGCGTCTCTCAAATGGGGCGACCTGGCGCTGCCGCTCCCGGACAAGCTCGAGACCAGCCGGCAGCGCAGCAGCCGGCTCTTGGCAGCGTATGATAAGGGCCGGCAGGACCACGGGCGCGAGATCATGCGGGCCTTCGCGCGCGCCGCCCACGTGCTCCTCGGCCACGCCGACGCCTATGCCAATGAAGGCTACCTGCGCACGGCAACCCAATGGGAGAACGTCCGGCGACTGGCTGCCATGGTCAACTACCAGCCCACGCCGCCCGCCTCGGCCACCACCAACATCGCGCTGATCGTCGAGGACGATGCCACGTCCGTCGAGATCGCCCGGGGCCTGGCGGTGAAGCACACGCCGCCGGAGGGCGGGGCACCCCTGATCTTCGAGACGCTTGGCGCCGTCACCGTCCATCCTGACCTGAACTGTGCTAGGGCCGAAGGCTGGAACCGCAACGGCGCGTTGCTGCCGACCGCCAAGCCGGGCGTCTGGCTGGTGCCGGACAAGGTCTCGCTCGCCCAGGGCGACCTGATGGTGCTGGTCAATGGTAAGAGCGGCACGGCGGTCTCGCTCAAGAGCGTCGAGCGCGACGAGGCCGCCCTGACCGCCAGGCTCGGCTTCTCCGCGGCCCTGCCATCGGGCATCGAGATCGCCGATGCCGAGCTGCATACCGGGCCTGCCGACGTGATGACCGGTCTCGCGAAAAGCAAATCGGGCGTCTCGGTCGCCATCAAGGCCCAGAATCTGGCCCAGTTCAGCAATGGCATTCTGGTCGAGTTCCAGGACCAGAACAAAAAGACAAAAGGTTACGGCCAAGTCATCGGCATCGCCGACGGCGTGATCAATATCGCGACCGATGTAGAAATCGGCACCGGCTACCAGGTGGCAGCCATGAGTCCGGTCGACAAGACGACCATCGACGGAAGTAATTACATCCAGAGCGCGGTGGAGGAGAACGTCGTCATCCGACAGGGCAATTCCTTCCAGGACAAGGCCCTGGGGGAAGAGACGGTCAAAGGAGAGTTCCTGGCCTATCGCTACAAGCTGCCGGCGGGCATCAATCGCGGTTATTTCCATCCCCCGGCGGGCATGTTCCAGGAGTTCCAGGCCCTGGATCTCTGGCCGGACATCATCATCGTCAAGCCGGACAAGGCCACCAAGATCGTGCAGTTCCCGGGCAAGCCGCCCAAGGGGATGGAGGCCGGCGACTGGTTCGCCGCCCGCAGGGGCTCGACCCTCACGGCACTTTGCGTCAAGGGCGTGACCACCGCATCCGACAGTTTCTACATCGAGTTCGACGGCGAGGTCGCGCAGCCCGACAAGACCGAGTTCTTCGGGCCGATGCGTCACATCCTGCATGTCGAGGATCACGACAGGAATCCGGCGAGCGTCGTCGAGGGCGGCAAGGTAAGGATCGCGGGCCTGACGGAGGCGGCGCGCAACCTGGTCAAGGCTGGCCGCAAGGTCCTGATCGACCAGGCAAGGGACGGCAAGATCGCCAGCGCCGAGGCCGAAATCGCGTCGGCGGAACCGACGGGTGGCGGCCTCCTGCTGCTCGGCCTCAAGTCGAAGACCAGCCTCGGCGCCTTCAAGAAGGGCTGGACCTGCTTCCGGTTCAATACGGTTGCCGTCTCGCACGGCGAGACAAAGGGGTCCAAGACCCTGGGTTCCGGCGATGCCGAGCAGCGGCGCCAGGTCTTCGACTTCGACATCAAGAAGATTTCCTTCGTTCCGAGCACCACCGCCGAGGCCGGCGTGGCACCCGACCTCGACGTGATGGTCAACGATCAAATCTGGAGCTGGGCCGATTTCGGCGACTATTCGGCGGAGGGTACCAGGAGCTACTCGACCAGCCTGACCGAGACGGGCGGCCTTAAGATCCACTTCCGGCAGCGGCTGCCGAGCGGCCTGAACAATGTCCGTGTGGCGCGTCATCGCATTGGCGTTGGCCTCAAGGGGACAGGCATCCCGCCCTTCTCGTTCACCAAGCCGATGAAGAAGTCGCGCTATGTGAAGGCGACCGTCCAGCCGGCCGCGACGGCCGGTGGCGCGGACATGGAGCCGGTCTCGTCGGCCAGGGAGCAGGCACCCGGACGGCTCGTCGCCAATGACCGTGCCGTGTCGCTGCATGATTTCGAGACCCTGACGGCACGTCACACGAGCGTCTGGCAGGCGGTCGCACGCCAGACCGCCGGGAGCGGTGCGGTGCCGGCGATCAGGATCACCGTGGTCCCGGCCAATGGCGGCGCACTGGCGTCGATCGAGGACGACCTCGAGGCCTACATCAAGGCGCGTTCGCTGCCGGGTGCCGCCTTCTCCCTCGAGAACTACGAGGATCTGAAGATCGCGATCGGCGCCACGATCAGGGTCGACACGGGGGCGTTCGACCGGACGAATGTCGAGGCGGCCGCCATTGCCGCGGTCGAGGCGGACTTTGCGCTGCGGCAGCGCGGTATCGGCCAGACCATGTTCATCGCCGAGATCATGGCATCGATCGAAGCGGTGACCGGGGTCGAGACCGTGACCGTCCAGACCTTCGAGCCGATCGGTGGGGTCCCGGCCCGCATTGCCGTCATCTCGGGCAGCAACGCGGCGATCGTCCCGACCAGGAAGCAGGTCGCCTGGGCCGCCAAGGTGGCGATCACGGCGGAGGCGATCTGATGCCCGCGAATATCGACGAGCTCAAGAGCAATGCCGGTCGCCTCCTGTACCGCCATCTGCCGGAGGAGTACCGCTACCGCGACCGGCCCGAGGCGGACCAGCTCGGCGATCTCGAAGCCTTCCTGCACGGCTTTGGCAGCCTGCTCGACCTGATACGCGGCACCATCGAGCAATCCTACGCGGACGCCTTTGCCGAAGCCGCCGACAATGGCCGGCAGATCCAGACCTGGCTCCTGCCCTACCTGGCCGAACTGGTCGGTGCCGAGCTGCTCTCGCCGTCGCCGGCGGTGCGGCGGGAAGAGCTGAACAAGGCGGTCTACTGGGTCAAGACCAAGGGATCACTGATCGGCGTCGACAGTGTCGCCGACACCATGTCGGGCGCCGAGGCGGTCGTCGTCGAGGGCTGGCGGCGAACGCTGATAGCACCCCGACTGACCGTCCCGCCCTTCACGGGCCCGAAGAGCATGATCGGTGACGGCACGCCGGACGACGCACCGGCCCTGCCGCTCGGGTGTCCGGACTTCCGCTTCGTCTCGCGGGCAGTGGAGGACGACGGTGGTGCCAACCCGCTCTATCGGCGCGAGATCAGGCGCCGGGACCCCGCCACCGGCCTCCTGCCGACGGAACCCGCATTCGTCCACTGGAAGCCCTTGTCACGCGAGGGCGTGCCCTGCTTCGTCAATGCCTATGACGACCCGTCCGTCCGCACACCGGACCTGCGCGACCCGGCGTTCGGGCCCGTCGGGCCCCACCCCAAGCGGACGATCATCCATGTCCGCCCGCCATCGGGCCTCTTCGAGGAGGGCCTGCGCGAGGAGACGGTGACCGACGGCAGCGCCATCGCCGCCGCCTTCGACGATGCGGCACTCGCCACGGACCTCGGCCCGAGCGGCCTGCTCGAAGCGCTCGGCCTGGAGCCGGACGAGCGGCTCGACCGCCTCGTCGTCAATGGCGACCTGACCGTGCCGGCGGGCGCCACCTGGGCGTTTCACGATATTCTCTTTACCGGGGCGATCGAGCTCGAGCCGGGCGCGCGGCTGCAACTCCGGCGCGGCGCCGTGCGCACCGTCGTCCTGCCGGCAGCCGGCGACACGCCTTCGCTCATCGCGCATGACAGCCTGATCGGCGAGATCCCGCCGGGCACGGGCTTTGCCGAACTCGTGCACGTCACGGTCCTGGGTGCTGCCACGCTGGCGCGGCTGCATGCATCGGACAGCATCTTCAATGGCACGCTCGATGGCATCACTTGCGAATCCGGCCAGAGCTGCGTGCGCCATTCGCGCGTGCCGAGCCTCGCCGGACTGGAGATCGAGCATGCAGACGGCGACGGGACGACCGAGCCAATGACCTGCCGGATCGGCAACAGCCTGAGCAACACCGAAGCCGACCCGAACTTCATCAGCCTGTACTTCGCCGATGCCGGGACATGCGTCTTGCGGCCGGCGAATTTCGGCGAGCCGGGGGCCGGCGTGCTCGATCTGACGTCGTCCGCCGCCGTGCGCGAGGGGGCAGAAAATGGCGGCGAAATGGGCGCCCACAATCATCAATTCCACGCCGCCACCATGCGGGCGCTGCGGCAGAAGCTCGCCCGGTTCGCGCCGTTCGGCCAGGAGCTGTCGCTCATCTACGACCCCTGTCTGAGCCGTCCGCCGGCTCGGCAGCAGTGACGGGGGGCAAAGGGGATACGTCATGAAAGGGCAGATTTCCAGATACAGCCACCGGCCCGAGGAACGCTATTCCGGCTTCCATCAGGTGCAGGGCGGCATGGTGACGGATGCCAACCTTTCAGAGAGCACCGAGATCACGAAGGACCGAACCGACGGGCTCGGTCTCGATACGGTGCTGTCCGGCTGCCCGGCGGATGGCGGGATCGTCGACCTCGAGGCGAGCCCGCCCCTGCTGCGCGAAGGCACGGTCTACGCCGATGGCGTGCGCGGCCTGTTCAGGCTGAGCGACGGAGCTGCCGCCCTGACCCTGGCCGACGTCCTGACCGGCCAGGCGGACCTGCCGGACGGGCCGGCGCTGACCAATGGCGAGCGCGTGATCTTCGCGGACATCTGGGAACGGCCGGTCTTCACGCTGGAAGATCCCTACCTCGCGGATGCGGGCCTGCACGGCGCCGAGACCGGCTTTCGGAGCCGGACCATGTGCCAGATCAAGTCGGCCCCGATCGCCGCACTGGCCGAGCTCGAGGCGAGAACCGGACGCTATGTGAGCGTCGGCGATGTAACGCTCGAGGTCGAGCCGCCGGACGAGACGGTCGTGACCGACCCCTGCGATCCCTGCGCCAACGTCCTGACCCTCGAGCAGCGTGTGCCGAATGCGCTCTTCCGGATCGAGATCGTGCGGGTCGACGGTCCGGCCAACGCACCGACGCGCGTCGACATCGCCTGGTCGCGGGAGAACGGCGCGAACATCGCCCCAAAGGACGTCAATGTCGAAAGCTTCGCGCGGGACAACAGCGCCTACGAGATGTTCTCGAAGACGACCGAGTCCCATATGGGTGCCTTTGCCGCGTCCAACCTCGTCCGCAACTCGCAGTTCATCAGCGACCTCACGGTGCCGCCCGTCGCCCTCTCGGCATTCGATTTCATCCGGCGCTGGGACGGCCATGCCAGCATCCGGCTCTCCGACAACAGCGTCACCACCATCCCGGCAACCGCCGCCGCCTCGTTCGATGGCGACGCGTTCTCGCTGACCACCACGGATCTGACGGCCAGGCTGCAGCTCGGCGGCCGCTCGGTCCTGCGCGGCGACTACTGGCTCGCCGAGCTTCGCACCCATGCCGAGGAGGACGAGCGCATCAGGCTGATCAGCCCGACGCCGGTCGGCATCAGGCATCACTATTGCATCCTCGGCCGCAGCAACAATGGCGAGCTGCAGCCGTTCGACGATGCGCAGAGGCGGCGCCTCTCCTTCCCGGCCTTGTCCGCACTGCCGGCGGATCATGTGGGCTTCGCCAACAACTGCGCGAAGCTCTACGGCACGGCCGAGAACGTCCAGGCGGCGCTGGACGCGCTCTGCGGCCAGGGGTTCTCCGGCGAGACGCTGGTGCGGCACACCTTCGACTGGGGCGTGGTCTGCGGCCTCGTCGTCCGGCTGGTCCGGCCGGCCGGCGATGAGGTCACCGTCTCGCCCGGCCATTTCATCGACCGTGCCGGCCAGCTCCTGGCGTTCAAGGGCGGCACGATCAATCTCACCGAGATCTTTCTGGCGCTGAGCGAAGAGAGGCGCCGGAACATCGAGCGCCTGCTGCAGCAAGGCGAGGCCTGCCTGACGCTGGCGACCGACGAACGGCAGCAGGTTGCCGCCTTCATCGTGCCCAGGTCCGAAGCCTTCGGCCCCTCCGATCCGAGCTTTCTCGAACGGCTGCGCAACTGCGTCGAGAAGAGCGGCCGGATCAAGCTTGCCGACAAGTACCTGCAGCTCGCCGCGGCCGACCAACAGACGATCGGCAAGCTGGCGCTGGTCGCGGCGCACAAGGATGCACTCTCCGGCGCGCAGAAGATGAGCCGGGGCGAAGCCAATGTCGCCGCGAACTTCGCGGATGGCCTCCTCGGGGACTTCAAGGCCCTGGCCGACGAAGAGGAGTTCCAGGCGCTCGAGCAGAAGCTGGCGCGGATCGATCAGGAATTGGCACTCGGCAACACGGTCGGCGACACCAGGGAAGTGCGCCAGATGCAGCTGCAGTCGGCGCGCTTCACGGCGATCGTGCAAGCCGACGAGGAACGGGCCCGGCGCTGTCTCTGCGAGACCATCTTCACCGCCTGCCCGCCCGCACTCGGCGAGCCGCCCTACCATGTGCCGATCGCCTGTCTCGAAGGCTCCTTCAATGGCCGCCTCTTCATTCGCAAGGTCTGCATGTTCGACTGCCGCAAACAGGCGCTGACCTGGCGGGCGGTCGATTATCTCTTCAAGGAATTCCGTCAGCAGTTGACCGACAACATGGCAAAGCTCTGCTGCGGCGAGGACGATGACGACGACCGCGGCATCGACCTGAACTACAACGACAAGCTGAGCCAGGCGAACCTGAACGAGCTGATCAACCGCTACGGCATCACCAGGAACGTGTTCACGACGGAAGGCCAGCCAGCGACGCTGTTCCAGCAGAAGCTGAACGTCCGGGGGCTGACCGTCGAGGCCGCCACCGAGATGGTCGCGGGCAATGGCGCCAACCTGGTCGATACCGTCGATATCGGGGCGACCGACGCCACCGCCATCATCGAGCGGTACAGCTCGAACGTCAGGCTGATCGATCAGCTCGGCGAGACCGGAACCGTCTCGCCCGGCGACAAGGTCGTCCTACTGACCCAGAACGGACAGGCGCGCGGCTATCTGGTCGTCGAGAAGGGCCAGGGCCGCTACTTCTTCGATACTTCAACCAAGAAGACGGATCGCGACATCAAGCGCATCGAGGATGTGCTGGACCGTTTCGACAAGATCCGCGTCGAAGGCCTGAAGACCGACATCGACGGGCTGACCCTGAAGCGCGACGACCTGGTGACCGGAATCCGCAGCCTGGAGGAGCAGACCCGATCACTGGCCGATGCGCGCGCCGAGCAGATCGAGGCCTTCAGACGGGAGAAGGCGGCCTTCGACGATGAGGTGGCACAGTTCAAGCGGCAGGCCGAGACCCTGGACGGCGAGCGCGACAAGGCGGTGAGCGACATCCGGGAGGCGCGCGCCGTCCTGGATGAGCTGAGTGCCGCGCAGGACGGTGTCCTGCGGCAGATCGCTCAGGCCCGGAACGAGCTGCAGCAGCTCGATGCCGGCAAGACCAAGATCGTGACCTCGATCCGCCGGCAACAATCGCTCGAGAGCGCCGGCATTACCGGTCGGACCCTCAAGCTACTGCAGGATAACGGCATCTTCTCGATCAAGGATGTCACGACGCAGCATCTGAACCGCATGGTGCAGGCCGGCCAGATCACCGCCGCCATACGCGATGACATCCAGAGCCAAATCAAGGGCTTCCTCACCAGAGACATCGACTGAGCCATGAAAGCGAAGCACCGCATCCGCCGCCGCTCGGTTCGCAAGGCCCCCGCTGTCCGCCGCTGTGGCTGCACCGGCAAGGCCGGCATGGAGGCGCGCCAAAGGCTGAACGAGACGCGCGAGAGCGGTCTCCTGATCGGCGGGGCAAAGGACCCGGCAGAAAGCAAGGCAGGCCGGCTGGCCGCCAGGGCCATGGCCGGCTCGCCGGAAGCGACGGCGCATCGAAAATGTGCCGACTGCGAGACGGAGGACAAGGCCGAGCGGCTGCCGGCAGCAGAGGTGACGGCACCCGGCACCGCTGCCGTGCCGGCTTCAGGGTCCGTCAGTTCCGCAGTCGAATCCATGGGCGCCGGCCGGCCGCTCAGCAGGAGCGAGCGCAGCTTCTTCGAGCCGCGCTTCGGCCGCGATTTCTCGGACGTCCGCGTGCACGAGGACGCCGCCGCCGACCGGGCGGCGCACGGCATGGATGCCCGGGCCTTTGCCATCGGCAAGGATATCGGCTTTGCCCGGGGTGAGCTTGGCCGGGGCGGCGCCGGCATCATGGCGCATGAGCTGGCGCATACGGCTGAAGGAACGGACGCTACGGCGCAAAGGCTGGTGCGCGGCAACTCGACCTGTCCGACCACCGTCCCGGGCACGCCCGCCGATCCCCTGGCGGCGGTTCGGTCGGCCGATCGGACGGCGCTGGAGCTGACCCTCGCCGCCTCGACACTGCTCACCCTGACCGCGCAAGAGCCGGCAGACGGCACGTTCATCCTGAACGACATCGTTCTGGCGTATCTGGGCTGGTTCAGGTCGCCGCCGAGGGCGGCCAACGGCAAGTTCACCGCCCGGCTCGGCGGCGGCCAGTTCGACAGCGAAGCGCTGGCCATCCAGAGTGAAATGACGGCGCTGGCCGGGCGCTACGACCGGATCGTCGCGTTCTTCAACCGCTCGATACGCTATCGCTGCCCGAACACGGCCAGCTTCACCATTCCCGGCTGTGCCGGAGGCCCGTGTGGCGCCGACAGCGATGCCGAGTCGTGCCCCGGTGCCCGGCAGATCGCCCTCTGCAACGGCTTTTGGACCTACGGCAACGACCGCCAGCGCGCCAATATCCTGTTCCACGAAGCGTTCCATGCGCATCTCGGCATCGGCAATCACCCCGTTGCGACCAATGCGCGGCTCAACAATCCGGAGTGCAATGCAGGCTTCATGCGCCGGCTCTTCAATATCGGCGGCGTGAGCGCACCGCAGTGCCCGACGCCATGAATCGATGCTGCCCGGCATTCGCCCATAGGCCCGTCCCGTGTCCGCGGCGACGCAAAAGGTAGCGCTCAGCCGTACCACGAAGAAGCCGGGCAAGGCCCCGCCTGTCCGCAGAGGGCCCGCGCTCGAACGCCTGCGCGCGCCTCAGTCCGGCAAGGTCGCCCTGCAGCCGGCGCTCAGGGTCGGTGCCGCGGACGATCCGCTCGAGCGCGAGGCCGAGCGCAATGCCGAGCGGATCACGTCGATGACCGCGCCGGAGCTTGCTGCCGCACCGCCTGCCCGGGCCGGCCCGGCACCGGGCGATGACCAACCTTTGGCGAGCCGCTCCGCCGACGGCCAGCCAACCCTCGATCAACTCGATCCCAATCCGCAATTGCCGGCCGAGCAGCAGGATGTCGAGGTTCCGGCAACCCAGGACGTCGCGGTCGATGCGTTCGACAACACCGACCTGAAGGAGCTCGAGACCGAAAGGCCGATCGACACCGGCGGCGACATTGCGGCAAGCCGCTCGGGCGAGCAGGCCGTGGTCGGACCCGAGGGCGGCCCGGCACCCGAGGACGTCGGGGAACATGTCCGCAAGAGCGGCGGCAGCCCGCTGCCGGCCGATCTCCGCGGCTTCATGGAGCCGCGTTTCGGCACCGATTTCTCGGACGTGCGCATCCATGTCGGCCCCGAAGACCGGCGCGCAGCCAGACGCATCGGGGCGCGCGCCTTCACGCTCGGCCGGCACATCTGGTTCGGCGAGGGCGAGACGCCCGCCAACAGGAAGCTCCTGGCGCACGAACTCACCCATGTCGTGCAGCAAACCGGTGGCGGACCTGGCGAAGGCGGCGCGGCGGCGCCGGCAACACGGGAAGCGATCGCCTCGCGCGACGCCGTGCTGCAGCGCGAGGAGGAAGACGCCGGCTGGATCGCCGAGAAGGCCGAGGGCTATGCCAACGACATTCCGGGATATCCGCTGATCAAGGTCCTCCTGGGCAAGAGCCCGATCACCGGGAAGAAGGTCGACCGCAACGCCACCAATCTGATTGGCGGCTTCATGAGCCTGATACCCGGCGGCAACCGTCTCTTCGAGCAGCTCCGGGAAGCCAACGTCATCGAGACCGCGTTCGAGTGGGTGAAGGAGCAGCTGAGCTCGCTCGACCTCACCTGGGCGAGGATCCTTCGGCTGGTCGACGAGGTCATGGATCTCACCTTGCCAACGCTCGGCAAGGTCAAGAGGATCTTCAGGCCCTTCTTCGACGATCTCTTCGAATTCGTCGCCCGGGTCGGCAAGAAGGTGCTGGAGTTCATCATCAAGGGGGCGCTCAAGCTTGCCGGCCCCCATGCCGACAAGGTCTGGGCGGTCATCGAGAAAGCCGGCGAGGCGATCAGCCTCATCTTCGAGGACCCGATCGGCTTTGCCAAGAACCTGGTCCGGGCGATCGTCGACGGCTTCACCAGGTTCAAGGACAACATCTGGGAGCATCTCAAGAAGGGCCTCCTGGGCTGGCTCTTCGGCGCCCTGGCGACGGCCGGTCTCGAGCTGCCGGAGAAGCTCGACTTCAAGGGCATCATGTCGATCGTGCTGCAGGTGATCGGCCTCTCTTACGAGAAATTCCGCAAGTTGCTGATCAAGAAGCTCGGGCCGAAGGGCGAGCGCACCGTCGCGCTGATCGAAAAGTCGGTCGAGATCGTCAGGATCCTGATCAAGGAAGGGATCCTCGGCATCTGGCAGAAGATCCTGGGGATGATCGAGAGCTTCAAGGCGACCGTGATCGACGGCATCCAGAACATGGTGATCGAGACCGTCATCCGCGCCGGCGTCGCGTGGCTGGCGGGCCTGACCAACCCGATCGGCGGCATCATCAAGATCGCGCTCTCGATCTACGAC
This sequence comes from Alphaproteobacteria bacterium, assembly GCA_030431615.1. Classification (GTDB taxonomy): domain Bacteria; phylum Pseudomonadota; class Alphaproteobacteria; order Geminicoccales; family Geminicoccaceae; genus SLRI01. Next base: position 4,782 of record JAUIID010000029.1, on the reverse strand, counting down.
ATGGTGCTCGCCTTTCTCGACCGGCTCGAGGAATTCGCCGTCATCGTCAACGGCGTCTTCTCCTCGATCTTCAAGATCGCGAAAGGCCAGGTGGCGGACGCCGCCACTTTCATCGAGAAGGTCATGGCGACGGCGATCCCGGTCGTGATCTCGTTCCTGGCAGCCCTGCTCGGCCTGAACACGATTCCCAAGAAACTTCGCGACGTGCTGAAACGGATCCAGGGCCCGGTCGAAACGGCGATGGCCAAGATCGTCACCTTCATCGTCAAGAAGGCGAAGCTGATCATCTCGAAGCTGGTCGGCAAGCTGAACAAGAAGCGCAAGCTGCCGGGCACGACATTCGTGGTCGGCAAGGTCACGCACAGACTCTACGCGGAAAAAAAGGGCAGCAAGGTCCAGCTCTATGTCGAGAGCGAGAAGGAGACGACAGACGAGGCCACGAGCGAGCTCAAGTCCGAGGGCGTGAATTTCAGCAAGAAGGCGGAAGGCGATGAACTCAAGGCGATCAACGCGTTCATCAAGGCATTTGAAACCGAAACCAACAAGCTCGAGAAGGATGCCGCCAAGATCGACACGGGCAGCGAGAAGGCCACGCAATCGGGGAACGTCAAGAAGGTCGGCACCGGGCTCAAGGCAGCCCAGCCGAGCCTGACCGGTCCCGGCGAGAAACTCGCGGGGCAGCCGCACGTCGATACTGGAGATCCGACCAGCATCATCCGGTTCAAGAATCCCATATCGACATTCGAAGGCCAGAGCGGGCTCTACGGCGATCTGTCGAAGCGCAAGAGCGACGTGGCCAAGGACCCCACGCAGCCGTCACCCGAGAATGTGCAGCTCGACCACACACCCGCCCGCGCCAGCCTGGCAGTTATCCAGAAGGCACTCCTTGCCAAGGAAGCAGACGGCACGGAGAAGGACTCGAACAAGATCTATTTCTCGAGAGTCCATGGCAACAAGAAGCTGGCCGACGACGAGAAGCAGGCCTTCGTCTTCGGCCGTCTCTCGAACACCGAGGGGCTGGATCGATCCAATGCGAATTTCCCGGCGATCGCGGTTGCCGGGCCGGTGAACAGCGAGCTCGGCGGCGAGATCGACGCCGGGCACAGGAAGAAGATCTCGGAGATCATCCAGCAGCGCGGTCTGCAGATCGGCGAGCTCAAGGCCGCGCTCAACGAGCATATGATAGAGAGGGGCCAAGAGACGCTCAAGCTCTACGGGGAGGAGGCCGCCCAGTTCGAGCCGGACGAGGCCGAGAAGCTCATCGGCAATGTCCAGGCCGGTCTCAAGAACGTCCAGAATCTCGCGCGCGAGGAGCTTCGCCTCGCGGGTGACCGGCAGAAGGAACCGGAGAAGGTTGGTGGCGAAGAGATCGATCTGGCGCGTGAGACACTGATCCAGGGCGACCCGCCGACCAAGGACAACCCGGACTTCATCAGCGACGAGGGATCGGCCGGCCCCTATCACGACCTGTCGGGAAAGAAGACGGCCGTCGGTCTCCTCGAGGCCGATCACAGTCCGATGGGAGCCGACATGCAGAAAGCGGGGACGTGGACGCTTGGCGATGTCCTGGCGAACAACGATGCCATTGTCGCGGAGATCCAGAGAAAGGCAGCGATTTCAAAACTGGGCGACGCGGAAACAAGAAAGAATGCGCGATCCGCCGTCGCGGTCGCCATCCGCAATACGCAGCTCAATCTCGGGATCGACAACAACAGGTACTCGAACAGCAAGGGCGGCGCGGTCGTGGTCGCGCGCGACGTCAATCAGCATAAAGAGATGAAGGAGCCGACGGACAATCTCCTGGGCTCTGCACGATCGAGCGCCGCCGCCGGTTTCGACGATGCGCGGAAAAAGCAGATGGCGCAGAAGGCGGCGGATGGCGGCAAACCCGAGGAGATCGCCGCGGGCGCCGTGAAGGCCGTCAATCTCAGCCTGATCCCGCTGTTCTATCAAATGATAGAAGATCGCCAGAATCTGGCCTACAGACTCTATCAAGATGTTGAGCTGCCCAATGTGATACAGGCAAACAAGGGCAGCAAAGACAAGGGGAGGGCAGCCGCCGTGGCCCTTGCCAGGATTGCCGCGCGCGTCAATTCCGGCAGCACCAAGGCGGCGCTCAAGGCAAACGTCAAACGCTGGTTCCCGACGCAGTAGCGGTCCGGCTTCCTGCTATCCCTCGGGCAGGTCGTCCGCCGGGTTCAGACCACCCGGCGGAGCCGGATCTTCTGGACGCCTCCGAGCGACTCCGGCGTGACGCCGAAATGCTCCATCGTGCGGTAGTCCCCGAGGGAAACGTCGCCGGAGCCGTCGGCGTCGAGATGCGCCTCGATCGTGTAGGTCCGCCCTGGGTCGAGCTCCGGGACCTGCAGGGCAAAGCCGACCCGGTCGTCGACCGAGCCGAGGGACACGCCCGTCAGCGTCATCTCGGCGACGACCTCGGCGGCTGCGTCGGCCCGGCTGACGTCCGCGAGCTGGATGACGAGGGTGCCACCGACGACGGGTCGAGGCACGGCGGCAAGCCGTATCTCGCCACGCAATTCAGCCATGGTCATACCTCTCCCGGTCCCAAAGCCGGATGCCCCCAGGCGTGGCTGCTGCGGCCGCGCGAGCGGGATACGCAGCAGCCACGCACCACCCTTGAGCCACGCACCACCCTTGCCCGCCCGGCACTACTTGCCGCGGGCCGGGCGGCGGGCGGAGGATTGCGGGGCTTCGCCGAGCTCCGCGAGCAGCATCGGTGGCCCGCCCCCCTCGCCCGTGTCCGACTGGTCGGCCTCCACCAGCACGTCGGCAGGTGGCGGCCCGCCCCCGCCACCGTGGCTGGTGTCGGCCCCGAGCCCGAGCGCGGCGAGCGCGAGAGGCGGCGGGTCGTCGGCGAACCCCGACGATGCGACCGCGGCGCCGCCTTCCGGCCCGCCAACCAGCGTCGGCGGCGCCGCATCGGCTTCGACGTGACCCGGTGATGCCGCAACGGCTCCCGGCGCCCCGGCTGCCTGGGTGCTCACCTCTGTCCCGGTGTCGTCGACTACGATCGTGATCGTGACTGACATCGAGTTCGCCTCCTCGCAGAGATGGCCGCCTAGAAGTACACGGCGGTGATCTCGTTGGAACTGTCCACCGTGACGTGGGCCTGCTTGGCCGAAGCCTTGGCGAGGGCCAGGAGCATGAAGGTGTTGGTGACACCGTCATCGGAGGACGGCTTGATCTTCCGCCATCCGGCGCTCGGGCTCGGGAGGTGTGCCCAGGCATTCTTCGAGCCGGGGGTGGCGTACGTCTGGTTGATGTTCATCCACATGTCATATCCCCTTCTGCTGCGGATGCTCGCTCGGTCGAGCCGGTTCAGGTGCCGTATGCGTTGTAGATGTAGCTGCCGTCGAGATCGGCGTGGACCTTGCGGTTGTAGGCCCGGGAGGATGCGAGGAGGGCCAGTGTGCTGGTCACCCCGTGGGGCGCGTCCGGGTGGATCCGGCGCCAGCCCAGGCCGTCGAAGCTGGCCCACGCGTTCTTGTTGCCCGACGTGGCGTAGGTGAGCGACACGGTGAGGTTGTGATGCATCGTCCGGTAGATGCTGTGCAATGCCGCGATGTCGCCGGCGCTGAGGCCGGTCCGCTGGCCGATCGTGGCGCCGGCCTGCTTCGGCGTGATGGTCGGCTGGTTGTTCTTGGAGAACGCGAAGCTGCCATAGTGCATGATCGAGCCGTAGTCATAGGCGCCAATGTCGTCGCCGTCGGAGATGTGCTGGTTGAAGTTGCTCGACTTGCCGGATTCGATGTTCTGCCAGTGGATCGTGACGAAGGCGTCGCGGTCCTCACGGCTCTGCTCGTGCCAGAGGCTCCAGGCATGGCCGAACTCGTGGATGGTATTGCCGGTGCTGCAGCCATCGGCGAGGCTCAGGTCCTGCTTGCCGCCCTGCATGCCGACATATGACCAGCAGCCGTCGCCTTTGAAGACCCGCACGTAGTTCGGGTATTGCGAGGCGTTGGCGGCGGTGCGCTCGACGAAGCGGAGGTTCGTGTTCGCGTGGTAGTGCGCGATCGCATCGGTCACCCGCTGCTTGTTGGGCAGGCCCGGATCGATCGTGTAGGGCATGAGCGCGTTCGGCCACCGGTACTGGGCACCGGAGATGACGACCGCGTGCGCGACCTCGCCGTCGGCGGCGGCACGCTCCACGAGGCCGCTCTGGCGTTCCATCTCCTCGGCCGTGCCCAGGCAGCAGCAGCCTTCGAAGAACGCCAGCCCGTTGACCACCGTGTACTGCACGGGCTTGTTCTTGAAGGTCAGGCCGGAGATGAAGCCCGTCCGGACATCAGGGCCGGACTGGAGGCCCTGGTTGTCGAAGGCCAGCTGGGCTTCGGTGCCCTTCTCAAGGTCGTTCGTCATGGAACTTCTCCTCGCTCTGCGGATGCTTGGACAAGGAAGGTCCGTTCATCGAAGCATCGAAGGGATGGAAAGCGCCAAGAGCAGCAAAGGACCGGTTTCGCGTGTCGTGAATGACCCGGAAGCCCGGCGGAACGCAAGGCCGTGCCCGGCTCGCCCGGTTGATCAGGATCGACGGGCCCGCCTGGACGAAAAGGAGGCGGGTCCGGCCGGCCGCGGCAAGATCAGGCCGGCGATGAGCCGCGATTGACCACCAGGATCTCGTAATCGCCGGTGGCAGCGGGATCGTAGTGGCGCACCCTGGCGAAGTAGGTGCCGGGGGTCAGCACCCGCTCGATCCGGGGGTTGCGGCCGCGACCGCTGTCATCGTCGTCGGCGATCAGCGTGGTCTGGTTGCCTGGACCG
>JAUIID010000263.1 GCA_030431615.1 Alphaproteobacteria bacterium | reverse complement strand
GGCGAGCGCCAGCAGCAGCCCGATGCCGACATCGAGGAAGGGGGCGACCCCGGCCCAGATCATGGTGTTGCCGACGGCCTTGAGGAAGGTCGCGTCGCTGGTCAGCAGGGCGACGAAGTTGTCGAGCCCGACATAGACGTCGTCGCCGCGCGGCTTGATGATGTGGACGGAGTTGTAGAAGGTCCGGCCGACCGGATAGGCAGTGAAGGCGAGATAGACGAGCAATGCCGGGGTGAGGAACACCATGATGGTGCCCCACGGGTTGTCGCCGGCCCGCTGACGCCAGCCATCGAGCCAGCGCGCCAGGCGTGGGGCGCGCGACGGTTCGGTGGAGGTGCCGGCGAGGAAGCCGCGCATGTCTGCGGATCGCTCGCCGGCGTACTCGCTCAGCCCTTGAAGCAGGCCTGGTCCATCATGTCGGTCGCCGTCGCGGCGTCGACCTGTCCGGCCGGGAAGCCGGCGTTCATCACCTGCTGGAAGGTCTCGCCGCACTGCCCCTTCAGGAAGTCGAGCGGTGCACCGATGAAATATTCCGTGGCGGCGTTGACGCTGGTCAGCTCGTCGAAATAGGGCTTGTACTCACCGGTGATGGCGCTCGGGTCGTTCTTGACACCGGTCTGCACGAGAATGGTGGTGAGCCATTTGGTCCCCATCTCGGGATTGGCCATCGCGTTGACCACGCCCGCGGCGAGCTCCGGATGCTCGCTGTCGGCATTGACGCAGAAGCTGCCGGATGTGTTCAGGGTCTTGCAGGTCGGGCAGGCCGCGTCGACCGGCACGGGGAATTGCATCACGCCGAGCGGGAAGTCGACGGGCTGCCCGCCCTTGTCCGGCGGGTTGAAGGCGCGGCTCGTGTACCAGCTCCCCATCGGGAACATCAGGCCACCCGGGCTGGTGTGGAAGTAGTAGTGCGACTCGCCGAGCTTGAGCGTGGCGAAGCTCTTGGGATAGGCGCCCATCTCGACCAGCTCGCCGACATACTCGAAGACCGCGACGACCCGCGGGTCCTTGTACGACAGCTCGCCGTTCATGAGCCTGGCGTAGTCCTCCTCGCCGAGCTTCTTGAGGAGCTCCTCGACGAGGAAGTAGGCGCCGGGATAGGGGCGGTCGCCGACGCCCTGCACGATCGGCGTGATGCCGGCATCGACAGCCTTCTGCACCAGCTCCTTGAAGGCGGCCTGGTCGAGCGTGCGGTTCTCGGGCAGCTCGACGCCGAGCTCCGCCATCTTCGACTTGTCGTAATAGAGCTCGACCGTCGAGACCTCGAGCGGGAAGCCGAGGGTCTGGCCGTCGAAGGTCCAGGCGCCGCGCGCCCAATCCTCGACATTCTCCCAGTCGATCACGTCGTCGAGCGGGTAGAGGAAGCCGTTGTCGATGTATTCGGACCAGCTCGCCTCGCAATAGAAGATGTCCGGCCCCTCGCCGGCCTGCATCGAGGCCGCGAGGGCGGCCTGGAGCGGCGGCTTCTGATACCAGCTCACCTTGACCGTGGCTCCCGGGTTCGCCGCCTCGAAACGGGCCACCGCCTCCTCGACGAACTGCACCTTGGTCTCGTGATCGGCCCAGTGGCTCCAAAGCTGCAGCTCCTGCGCCTGCACCGGTGCTGCACCGGTCACCAAGGCGGACGTGCCGAGCATGAATGCGCCGAGCGCGGTCGCGGTTCGCATCGTGATGCCCATCCCTGAACTCCTTTTCTTGTCGCCGACCGGCATGACAGAGATCGAGATTTACACAGGGCAATACGATCGTCAATAATCCTGTCGACGATCTACGAGGGGAGGAGCGACAGTGAACGATGCCGATGTGGCAGGGGGCGAGCGACCGAGGGCGATCACCACCGCCGTGGCCTGCAACAGGCCGCTGGAGAGGTTCTCGTCATGAGCCCGACACCCGTGCTCTACGGGCAGGTCTACGGCCCCGCGATCTACGAGATCATCCGGGCCGAATGCCCCGCCGATCTGCGCATCGACTTCCTGGAGGGCGACCGGCAGGACGAGCTGCTGGAGCGCCTACCGGGGTATGGCTATGTGATCGGCGGTGACCTGAAGCGGCGGCATTTCGAGGCTGCACCGGGGCTTCGCCTCCTGCAGTGCCTGGGGGTGGGCTACGACAGCGTCGATCTCGACGCCGCCCGCGACCACGGCGTCGCGGTGGCGACCACGCCCGAGGGCACGGTCGAGGGGGTGGCCGAGCACGTCATGCTGATGGCGCTGGCACTCAACAAGCAGCTCCTCGTGGCGGATGCGGCGCTGCGCCGGGGCGAGTGGCTGGTCTGGCAGCTGCGCGCGACCTCGCACATGATGTTCGGCCAGGTCTTCGGCATTGTCGGCCTCGGCCGCATCGGCCGCGAGGTGGCAAAGCGGGCGCGCGCCTTCGGCGTCGATCTCGTCTACTTCGATCCGGAGCGTGCGGCGGCGGCGGTCGAGGCCGAGCTCGGCGTCCGCTATCTGCCGTTCGACGAGCTTCTGCGGACGGTCGACGTGCTCAGCCTCAGCACGCCGCTCGATGCCGTCACCCGCCATCTGGTGGGTGAGCGCGAGCTCGGCCTGATGAAGCGGGGGGCGGTCGTCATCAACACCAGCCGCGGCGGCGTCATCGACGAGCGAGTGCTGGTCCGGGCACTCGAGGAAGGCCGCATCCGCGGGGCCGGCCTCGATGTCTTCGAGGCGGAGCCGACGGCCGCCGACAATCCGCTTCTTTCCATGCGGAGCACCGTGCTGACGCCGCACATCGCCACCGGCACGCGGCAGGCCATGGCGATCAAGGCCCGGGCACAGTTCGCCAATATCGCCAGGGTCGTCGCCGGCGAGCCGCCGATCAACCGGGTCGCCTGAACGATGCGACGGATCGAGGACGCAGCGCTCGCCGAGGCCGAGCCCGCCTCGCTCGCCGAGGTCGTGCAGATCCTCGAGGAGGACATCATCTTCGGCCGCCTCAAGCCGCGCGAGCGGCTGGTCGAGGACGAGCTGATGCAGCGGCTGGGCGTGAAGCGGCATCTCGTGCGTCAGGCGCTGGGCGAGCTCGAGCGCCTCGGGATCATCCGCCGCGAGCGCAACAAGGGGGCGGCGGTCAGGGACTTCGATGCCGCCGAGGTCGAACAGATCTACGAGGTCAGGGCACTCATCCAGGCGCATGCGGCGGCGCGCATCCCGCTGCCGGCGCCGGCCGACCTCGTGGCGGCGCTCGAGGCCATTCATGCCGAGCACGCAGCCGCTGTCGACCGTGGCGATCTGCGCACCGTCTACCGGCTGAACAACGCCTTCCACGATCGCCTCTTCGGCGCCTGCGGCAATCCCCATCTGGCGGCGCTGATCGGCCATTACGGCTGGCTGGCGCACGCGATCCGCTCCTACCGGATCGCCGATCCGGAGCTGCTGCGCCAGGCTCGCGAGGAGCACGGCGAGATGATCGAGGCGCTCCGCCGGGGCGACCGGGCGGCGCTGGTGCGCCTCTGCGTCGAGCACATCGAGCCGAGCAAGCGGGCCTATCTGGCGGCCGAGCGGCAGGCCATGGCCGCCCGCGCCCAGCTCTGAGCGTCAGCCCGCCGCGGCGAAGAAGTCGAGCATGCGTGCGGCGGCAGGGGCCGCATTCTCCAGCAGAAAGAGCGCCCCGCGATCGCCGTAGAGCTCGAGCCGGCTCGTCGGCATCGCCGCATGCAGCGCCTCGGCCATCGCCCGGGTCGGCCCCGCATGCCAGCGATTGAGGCCGGCGGCGAGGATCAGCGTGGGTGCCGTCACCTGGCGCAGCTCCGTATCCGTCACCCAGTCGCGCCGCAGGTCGCGCATCCAGCGCATCGCCCGGTCGACGTCGAGGGCGACGAAGGGGTCGTTGGCCAGCCGCTCCCGCACCAGGGCCTCGATCACGTCGAAGTGCTGCTCGACGAAGCCGTCGCTGAGGCCCGCCATGAACCAGTTCCAGGTGTAGAGATCGCGGCGCCCCGAGCGCAGGAACATCTCGAGGATGTCGAGGCCCACCGCCACCTGGCGCATCTCGCCCGCCTCCTTGAATGGCGTCACCAGGACGAGCGTGGCAAGCGCATCGGGCCGGTGCACGGCCATCTGCAGGCCGATCTGCGCACCGCCGTTCCAGCCCACGACATGGCAGCGCTCCTCGCCCAGCTCGCGCGCGACCGCCGCGACCTGCTCCCCGAAGCCGCGCAGTAGGTCGCCGGCGTCGGTCCAGTCCGCCGGCAGCGTGAGGTCGACGCTGGCGACGCGATGCCGCCCGGCGACGAGCGGCACCAGCTCGTCCCAGACGCCGGCGCCGCGCGAGGCCAGCCGCACCAGCAGCACCAGGCGGCCGTCGCCGCCTTCGGCGAGATGCACCCTGCAGCCGGCGATCTCCATGGGCCGGGCGGTCAAGCGACCTGCCGCGTCAGTTTCCTCACCTCGTCGCCCGATGGCTGCTCTCCTGAACCAGCTCCCGGATCTTTGCGGCACTGCTTGCACTATTGTCCATACTTGGCCGGAAAGTTCAATTTTCGAAACCGGCAGATGAGGCGGAGCTGGCGGGCTGGTCGCTCCGGGTGATCCCTTTGATCGACGATGGCGTTGCCTTGCGGTACAATCGCGAGTCCGGCGGGGTCTGGCGCTGTGCGCCAGACCAGAGGGCGGACGTCTCCGGTTGTCCGGGACACCTTCATCATGTTGCCTGCGACGCGGTACGCGAAGAGCGGCGAAGTCGGCATTGCCTATCAGGTCGTCGGTGACGGGCCGCTCGACCTGGTTCTTGTCCCAGGCTTCGTCTCGCATGTCGAGCAGGCCTGGGAATATCCGGCCTATGCCGATTTCCTGAACCGTCTCGCGTCGTTCACGAGGCTTATCCTCTTCGACAAGCGCGGCACCGGCCTCTCCGATCGGGTGGCGGACATGCCGGGTCTCGAGCAGCGGATGGATGACGTGCGTGCCGTCATGGATGCCGCCGGCTCGAAACGGGCGGCGCTGTTCGGGATCTCGGAAGGCGGGCCGATGAGCCTGCTCTTCGCCGCCACCTATCCGCAGCGGATCTCGCACCTGATCCTCTACGGGAGCATCGCCCGCGGCTGCTGGGCGCCGGACTATCCCTGGGCGCCGAAGGACGACGAGGGCATGCGCGCCTGGCTCGACGAGTGGCGGAGCGAATGGGGCGGGCCGTGCAAGCTCGAGCTCTGGGCGCCGTCCATGGCCGAGGACCAGGGCTTTCGCCAGTGGTGGGCACGCTACCTCCGGCTCAGCGCCAGCCCCGGTGCGGTCATCAACGTGTTCAGGTCGAACATGCGGATCGATGTTCGCTCGATCCTGCCCACCATTCGCCATCGCACGCTCGTGCTGCACCGCGCGGGTGACCGGACGATCAGCATCGAGGAGGGTCGCTACCTGGCGGCGCACATCCCGAGCGCCCGGCTGGTCGAGCACGACGGCGAGGACCATCTTTGGTGGGTCGGCGACCGGGCGGCGATCGTCAGCGAGATCGAGGAGTTCCTTACCGGTGAACGACAGGCGGCCGAACCGGATCGGGAGCTGACGACCGTCATGTTCACCGACATCGTCGCCTCCACCGAACGTGCGGCACGCCTGGGCGACCGCCGATGGCGCGATCTCCTGGCCGGTCACGACGCCTTGATGTGCAAGGAGATCGCCCGCTACCGCGGCAGGATGATCAAGCGGACGGGCGATGGCCATCTCGTGACCTTCGACGGCCCCACCCGTGCCATCCGCTGTGCGGTGGCCATCCGCGATTCGACCCGCGAGATGGGGCTGCGCATGAGGATCGGCCTGCACGCCGGCGAGATCGCCATCATGGGCGACGACATCGGCGGCATTGCCGTGCATCTGGCGGCGAGGGTCGCCGAGGTCGCCAGTGCTGACGAGGTATGGGTGTCGGGTACCGTCAAGGACCTGGTGATCGGGTCCGCCCTCGCCTTCGGCGAGCGCGGTGCCTTCATCCTGAAGGGCGTGCCCGGCAGCTGGTCCCTCTTCGTCGTCGAGCATGTCTGACCGCCCATTCGACGGCCGCCAGGCATGCCGCCGGCAGGCTGGGGGCGGTCGGGGACCAGCGAGGCGCGAGACGGCACACACCCGCTGGTCCGGTCGACACAGGTGCTACTTCTGCAACTCGGTCCAGATGGCCGTGTAGAGCTTCTGCGCTTCGGGGCCGCAGGTGGGGAGGAAGACGCCGGCGTCGGCGAGTTCCGCA
>JAUIID010000262.1 GCA_030431615.1 Alphaproteobacteria bacterium | reverse complement strand
TCTTCGAGTCCGGGCCCGTGCCGGGGCCGATGCGCCTCGACCTCCCTGGCGGCGGCACGGTCCGGCTCGGCGTCATGGTCTGCGAGGACATGTGGATCGAGGACGTCGCCGAGGGCCTCGAGGAGACCGGGGCGCAGATGCTCATCGTCATCAACGGCTCGCCCTTCGAGGTCGGCAAGCAGGAGCGGCGCATCCAGCTCGCCGTCACCCGGGTGACCGAGACCGGCCTGCCGCTGCTCTACGTCAATACGGTGGGCGGCCAGGACGAGCTGGTCTTCGACGGCGCCTCCTTCGTCCTCGGCCACGACCGCAGCCTCGTGGCCCAGGCGCCGTGGTTCGAGGAGAGCCTCCTCGTCACGACCTGGGAGGAAGCCGAGGACGGCTGGCGGGCGGTCCGCGGGCGGGAGATCGCCACGCCACCCGGCGACCTCGAATCCGTCTACCGGGCGATGGTCCTGGGCCTCGCCGACTATGTCAGGAAGAACGGCTTCCCGGGCGTCGTGCTCGGCCTCTCGGGCGGGGTCGATTCCGCCCTCTCGGCTGCCGTCGCCGTCGATGCGCTGGGGGCCGAGCGCGTCCACGCGCTGATGATGCCGTCGCGCTACACCTCGACCGAGAGCCTCGATGACGCCAGGGCCTCGGCCGAGGCGCTCGGCATCCGTCTCGACAGCGTCGCCATCGAGCCCGCGGTCGAGGCCTTCGGCGCCATGCTCGCCCCGCTCTTCGCCGGCCGCGGGCCGGACATCACCGAAGAGAACCTGCAGTCGCGCATCCGGGGCGTGCTGCTCATGGCCGTCTCCAACAAGCTCGGGCCGATGGTGCTCACCACCGGCAACAAGTCCGAGATGTCGGTCGGCTACGCCACGCTCTACGGCGACATGTGCGGCGGCTACTCGGTGCTCAAGGACGTCTACAAGACCATGGTCTTCGAGCTCTGCCGCTACCGCAATGCCGAGCGGCCGGAAGGCTGCCTCGGGCCGCAAGGCATGGTGATCCCGGAGCGCACGATCTCGAAGCCGCCCTCCGCCGAACTGCGCGCCGACCAGAAGGACGAGGATTCGCTCCCCGCCTATCCCGTCCTCGATGCCGTGCTCCAGGCGCTCGTCGAGGACGACCGGGCCGCCGCCGATCTCGTCGCCGCCGGCCAGCCGGTCGACGTGGTGCAGCGCGTCTCAAACCTGCTCGACATCGCCGAGTACAAGCGCCGCCAGGCGCCGCCCGGCGTGAAGATCACCACCAAGGCCTTCGGCCGCGATCGCCGCTACCCGATCACCAACCACTTCCGCCGGCTGGGCCTCGAGAAGAGCTAGCCGGTCAGGCGGGCGCTGCGGCTGCCTCGCGGCGGCCGAGGCCCCAGAGCTCGACGAGGCCGAAGAGCGGGGCGCCGATGGTGAGCGGCACGAAGAAGTAGACGGCGCGGAAAACCAGGAGGCCGCCGACCACGGACGCCCCCGGCAGGAGCACCATGATGACCCCCTCCAGCACGCCGAGCCCGCCCGGTACGTGGCTGACGAGGGCGGCGAGATTGCCGAGCACGTAGGCCGTGGCGACGCCGAGATAGCCGACATCGCCGAGCGCCACGACGCACCAGTAGAGGCAGGCGGCGACACAGGCGAAATTGAGCGGCCCGAGGACGACCTGCCCGAGCGCCAGGCGCAAAGGCGGCATCTCGAGGCGCCACCGCTTGATGTGCACGGCCCGGCGCACGCAGGCCGCCATGGCGACGTAGCCCGCCACCAGCGCCAGGCAGACGAGGCCGAGGCCGATCACCAGCGCCGGGCTGTCGAGCCGCAGGATCTCGCCGGCGAGGGAAGGGTTCAGGACCGCCGCGAGGCCGGCGAGCGTGAGGAGCCCGACGCCGACCGTCATGCCGCAGAAGAGGATGACCCGGCCGACATCGCCCTCGCTCAACCCTTGGCGCGAGTAGAACCGGTAACGGATCGCGCCGCTGCTCAGCGCCGCGACGCCGATATTGTGGCCGATCGAGAGGCTGACGAACGAGGCCAGCGCCACCTTGGGGTAGGGCAGGGGCTTGCCGGCATAGCGGACTGCCATGAAGTCGAAGCCGGTGAGGCAGAGATAGCTGAGCGCCGCGAAGCCGCCGGCCGCCATAAGGTTGAAGAGCGGTATCTCGCGCGCGGAGGCTACCACCTCGCGGAAATCGATCTCCTGCCACTGGCGCCAGAGGAAGTAAACGAAGAGCGGCAGGAGGATGCCGGCGAGGATCAGGCCGATGAGCCGCCGTTTGGACATGGTCAATCGCTACTCCGCTCAATCCGACGACTGGGGCTTCCGGCACCGGTCCAAGCGCCTGCAACGCTCACGTCATCGTTCTTTCATGCGCTAGGAAACGGACGGCGTCAGCGACGGTTCCTGTTGCCGCGCTCCGGAACCCGAGGGCGGCAGCCGATGTTTGGGCACCATGTCGAACGATGGTCAGTTGCGTCGGAAAGTGTCGATCGTCGTCGTGGCGATCGGCCTCGTGCTTCTGCTCGTCTTCACGCCGCAGGTCCCGCTCGCCGTGTTCGCCGGCGTGCTCTTCGCCATCTTCCTTCGGGGAGGTGGCGCCTGGCTCGCTGGCTTTGCGGGGGTCGGGACCGGCTGGGGCATGCTGGTCTTCTGGCTCCTCGTCATCGCCGCCTTCGGGATTGCCGGAACACTCTTCGCGCCGCTCATCGTGACACAGTTCGATCAGCTCGTCCGGGAGCTGCCGCCCGCCATCGGCGAGCTGCGCCAGTCCATCGAAGGCACGGCGTGGGGCGACTGGCTGCTGCACTCCGGCATGCCGGAGCAGTTGGCGCCCGCGGACGCCTCCGGTGCGCTGACCAGCGCCACTCTCGGCACGTTCGGGGCGCTCGGCTCCCTCGTGATCGTGCTGATCATCGGCATATACGGTGCCATCGACCCGCAGACCTACCGCAAGGGCTTCGTTGCCCTCTTCGCGCCGTCGCTGCGACCCCGGGCCGAAGAGCTGCTGGACCAGGCCGCAACCACGCTCGGCCGCTGGCTCGTCGGGCGCATCCTCTCGATGGCGGTGGTCGGCGTCCTCACCGCCCTGGGCCTCTGGGCTATCGGGGTCCCGCTCGCCGCCATCCTCGGGTTCATCGCGGCGCTCCTCGCCTTCATCCCCAATCTGGGCCCCGTCCTCTCGGTCATCCCCGCCGTGCTGCTGGCTCTGCCCGAGGGCATGACGACCGTGCTCCTGGTGCTCGCCATCTATGCCGGCGTGCAGGCCGTCGAGAGCTATGTCATCACGCCGCTCATCCAGCAGCGCCAGGTCTCCTTGCCCGCCGCATTCATCCTCGCCGTGCAGCTCCTCATGGGCATCCTGTTCGGGCTTCTGGGGCTGATCCTGGCGACACCCCTGGCGGCCCTGCTGGTCATGCTCACCCGCGAGGTCTACGTGGACGACTGGCTGGAAGCCGAGCCGGAACGGGCCGGGCGCGGCCAGCGATAGCGGCCCCTGACCGGCGGGCACGACCGGGGCCGCCCCCGGGTCGAGCCTGCGGCCGCCCGATTGGTTGTCGGACGCGGCCGGCTGCTCTATAGACGGACCCGAATCGACCACGATGACGGCGCTCGCGTTCGGGCGCCGTTTTCGGTCGCAAAGAAGGCAACGATTGCATGGCCCGGCGCAAGCAGGTCTACGAGGGCAAGGCCAAGATTCTCTTCGAGGGCCCGGAATCCGGCACGCTCATCCAGTACTTCAAGGACGACGCCACCGCCTTCAACAACAAGAAGCACGCGGTGATCACCGGCAAGGGGGTGCTGAACAACCGCATCTCCGAGTACCTGATGATGAAGCTGCACGACGTCGGCATCCCGACGCATTTCGTGCGTCGCCTCAACATGCGCGAGCAGCTCATCCGCGAGGTGGAGATCATCCCGATCGAAGTGGTGGTGCGCAACATCGCCGCGGGCTCCCTCGGCAAGCGCCTCGGCATCGAGGACGGCACGCTCCTGCCGCGCTCCATCGTCGAGTACTACCTCAAGTCGGACGAGCTCGGCGATCCCATGGTCTCCGAGGAGCACATCACCGCCTTCGGCTGGGCCTCCTACCAGGAGATCGACGAGATCATGAGCATGTCGCTCAGGGTCAACGATTTCCTCTCCGGCCTCTTCCTCGGCGTCGGCCTCAAGCTCGTCGACTTCAAGCTCGAGTTCGGCCGCCTGTGGGAGGACGAGGACATGCGCCTCGTGCTCGCCGACGAGATCAGCCCCGACAACTGCCGTCTGTGGGACGTCAAGACCAACGAGCGGCTCGACAAGGACCGCTTCCGCCAGGACCTCGGCAAGGTCGAGGAGGGCTACCAGGAAATCGCCCGTCGCCTCGGCATCCTGCCCGAGGCCGGCCCGCGCGACATGCGCGGCCCAGAGACGATGCAATAAGAGACCATTCAGCAGGCGACCGCTTCGACCATGCAGGCCCGCATCTCCATCCGCTTCCGCCCGGGCGTCCTCGACCCCGAGGCCACCGCCATCCAGCGCTCGCTGCACGGCCTGGGCTTCGCCGAGGTCGAGGCCGTGGCCAAGGTCAAGGTCATCGAGCTCACCCTCGCCGAAACCGACCGCCCCACAGCCGAAACCCGCCTGCGCCAGATGTGCGAGAAGCTCCTCGCCAACCCGGTGATCGAGACCTTCGAGATCGAGCTCCTGGACTGAGCCCTCTTCAATTCCTGCGTTTGAGCAGGATCTGGACGGAGAAGGCCCGGCGATCCCGTGTCGGGACGGTCTTGAGAGCCTCGATCGCCGTCTGTGCCTCTTCAATGGCCGCCAGAGCTTCCGCTTTCGTCAGGCGCGACGTCGGGTCGTAGTCCGCATCCTCGCGGCGCTTCTGCAACGCAATGAAGGTTTCGGCAAAGGTGACGATGCCTGCGGGAAAACCCAGGGACCGGGCGTCCTTGCAGGCTGTTCGGGCCCCTTTGTGATCAATCGCTCGATACGCCTGCACCCACGCCCGTTCGGAGCGGACGGCACCCGTGCTGCCGACCAGCAAGTCCGCATTCTGCTGGGCGAGTGCATGGAAGACAGCATAGTAAGCCGTGCTGACCGCCCGCCGCAGGTCAGACTGGCGAGGCCGCTCTGGTCTTGTGTGTCTTACGCCAGCAAGCGTCCGGGCCGTCTCGATCAGGCCGTCGATCACGGAAAGCCGACGACCTTTTGCTGCTCGAGGAAGTGGTGCCGGATGAACGGAAACCGCCGCTCGCCCACGGCCCATAGACGGTCGCGCAGCTTGTGCAGCAGGCCGGCGACCACCTTCGGATCGATCGGGGCACCCTTCGCCTCGTACCGCACGTCGATGGCGAGAACCGCATCGCCATCTTCGTCCGTCGCAGGTGATACGACCACGTCGACCAGACCGAAGGGACCCATCTCCTGCTCGATGACATCCGTCACCAGGGCGTTGACTTCAGGTCGGATGCGTTCGTCGATCATCCCTAAATCCTACCACGGGCGACGTTTCGTTCGGAAGCACCGTGATTCGAATTTCAACGGGCCGCCGCCCGTCGGCCCTGACGGTGATCCTCCCCATGACAAAGGCCCTGATGCGCCATGCGCTCGCATCCTTGACGCCTGCCGTCCTTACCGGCCATGTCGCTCTTGACGGAAGGCTTCTCCCGTCGTTTCGCCCTGAGTACATGCTCAGCCGCCGGTCGCGGGCAGGCTCCGACCGCAAGCTTCGCAGAGTCAGCCGGTAGTGGACAGCCTGCTCGCCAGTCTCACCCCCGATGTCGTCGCCGGCATGGCCATCGCCGCGGCGGCCGGGCTGATGCGCGGCTTTGCCGGGGTCGGCTCGGGCATGCTGATGGCGCCCTTCTTCGTCCATCTCTTCGGCCCGGTGGCGACGGTTGGCGTCATCACGCTGCTCGAATGCGTCGCCACGGCCCAGCTCCTGCCGACCCTGCACCGGCAGATCGCCTGGCGGACCATCGCCCCCATGGGCCTCGCCGCCGCCTTCGCCATGCCGCTCGGCAGCTGGCTCCTGGTCACGCTGGACCCGGACAACCTGCAGTTCGGCATCTCCGTCCTGGTCACCATCTCGGCCACCCTGCTGCTCAGCGGCTGGCGCTACATGGGGCCGCGGCCCGCCGTGGCGACCGCCGGCGTCGGCATGCTCTCCGGCGTGCTGATGGCGGTCTCCAGCGTCGGCAACCCGCCGGTCATGCTCTACCTCCTCTCCGGCGGCGACACGGCCGCGGTCAACCGCGCCAACTTCAC
>JAUIID010000028.1 GCA_030431615.1 Alphaproteobacteria bacterium | reverse complement strand
GCGTGCCGAGCTCGACGGGCCGCCGCTCGGCCCGCTCCGGGCCGGCCACATAGACGAAGCTGCGATCGGCCTCGCTGACCACGGCCTCCTCCGGCACGATCACCGCCTCGCGCTCGCCGAGCGTGATGTCGACCAGCACGAAGAGGCCCGCCGGCAGGAGGAGATCGGGGTTGGGAAGCGAGGCCCGCACACGGAAGGCGCGGCTGTTGACGTCGACCCGCGTGTCGATGCTGGTGAGCGTCCCGGCGAAGCTGCGGTCGGGGAAGCTGGTGCTGCTGGCCTGGACCTTGAGGCCCGGCTGGACGCGGCCGTAGAAGGCCTCGGGCAGCATGAACTCGACGATCATCTCGCTGCGATCGTCGAGCGTGGTGATCACCGTGTCGTTGTCGACCCTGGCCCCCAGATCGACCCGGCGGATGCCGACGACCCCGTCGAACGGTGCCCGGACCAGCCGGTCCTCGAGCCGCTGGACCGCCCGGTCGACCCGCGCCTGGGCCGCGGCGGCGGCAGCCTCGAGCTCGACCACCGTGGCCTCGGCGACATTGTTGCTGGCCCGCAGCCGGCGGGCGCGATCCAGCGCCGACTGCGCTTCCTTCGACATCGCCCGCGCCTCGGCGAGATCCGCCTGCTCGATGGCATCGTCGAGCCGCGCCAACACGGCGCCGGTCTCGACCGCCTGGCCCGGCTCGAACAGGAGCTCGATGATCCGCCCCGAGGCCAGCGACACGATCTCGATCGCCTGGTTGGCCAGCGTCGTGCCGACCGCCTCGGCCCGGTCCCGCACCGTCTCGCGCACCGCCGGCGCCACCTCGACACTGATCGTCCGCCCGCCGCCCCGGTCATCGCTGGAGATGGCGCTCGCCGCTGTCAGGTGATCGTAGAAGTAATAGCCGCCGGCCGCCCCGCCGAGGAGCAGCAGCGACAGCACGATTTGACGAACGGTCGACAAGAATCCTTCTCCGACGCGGCTCCGGGTGGATGCGCTAGAGTTAGCGGAGCTTCAGCGACGAGCAAGCAATTAGGTGTCGCGCAATTGTACCGAAATTTCGCGCGGTTGTATCGCCCAAGGGGCGGGGCGCACCCTGGGGCCTCAGGTAATGAGAACGGCCCGGAAATCGTTGACGTTGGTGAGTGTCGGGCCGGTGACGACCTGCTGGTCCAGGCCAGCGAAGAAGGTGTGGCCGTCATTGCGCGCAAGGCTGGCCTTGGCGGCGAGGCCGCGCTCTTCCGCCTTCGCCAGGGTGGCGTCGTCGATCCACGCACCGGCCACCTCGGCGGCCCCGTCGACGCCGTCCGTGTCGGCGGCGATCGCACTCACGCCGGCCAGGCCGTCGAGTGCCACGGCCAGGGCCAGGAGGAACTCGACATTCCGCCCGCCGTTGCCGTCGCCCCTGACGGTCACCGTCGTCTCGCCGCCCGAGAGCAGCACGCAGGGCCGCGGGCAGGGCTGGCCGTGGCGGATCACCTGCTTGGCGATGCCGGCCATCACCTTGGCGACGTCGCGGCTCTCGCCCTCGAGGCTGTCGCCGAGGATGAGCGGCGTGATGCCGGCCGCGCGCGCCACCTCCGCTGCCGCCTCGAGCGAGGCCTGCGGCGTCGCGATCATGACCGTCTCCGCCCGCTCCAGGCGCGGGTCGCCCGGCTTGACGCTCTCGCAGGCGGGGTCCTCGAGATGCCGCCGCACATGGGGGGCAAGCTCGATCCCGTATTTCTCGATCAGCGCCAGCGCGTCCGCGCGGGTGGTCGGGTCCGGCACGGTTGGGCCGGAGGCGATCACCGCCGGATCGTCGCCCGGCACGTCGGAGATCATGAGCGCCACCAGCCGGGCCGGGTGTGCCGCGGCGGCGAGGCGGCCGCCCTTGATCGCCGAGAGGTGCTTGCGCACGCAGTTCATCTCGTCGATCGAGGCGCCCGAGCGCAGGAGGGCGCGGTTGACGGTCTGCTTGTCCTCGAGACTGAGGCCCGGCGCCGGCAGGGCCAGGAGCGACGAGCCGCCGCCCGAGATCAACGCCAGGACGAGATCGTCCGCCGTGAGGCCCTCGACCATGGCGAGGATGCGCGCCGCCGCTGCCTCGCCGGCGGCGTCCGGCACCGGATGCGCCGCCTCGACGATCTCGATATGCTCGCACGGCACGGCGTGGTCGTAGCGGGTCACCACGAGGCCTTCGAGCGGGCCCGGCCAGTGCTGCTCGACCGCCCGCGCCATGGCCGCACTGGCCTTCCCAGCGCCGATCACGATCGTGCGACCCTTGGGTGGCTCAGGCAGGCGCCCCGGCACGGCGCGCTCCGGCATGGCGGCCGAAACCGCTGCATCCAGCATCGAACGCAGGAGTCTGTCCGGCCCGGCCTCGCCCATGCCGCCCATCACCTCAAAAAACAAAGCCGGGCCCAGGCCCGGCTTTCGTCAACATTCCAGGCGCCGGCTTCAGCCCTGGCGGGCCTTGAAGCGCGGGTCCTTCTTGTTGATGATGTAGACGCGGCCCTTGCGGCGCACGAGGCGGCAATCCTTGTGGCGCGTCTTCGCCGTCTTCAGCGAGTTGCGAATCTTCATCGTCGTCTCCGATGCCTGCGGGTGCGCGATCAGGCCTTGCGGCGAAAGCTCTGGAAGCGCCGGTTGAACTTCTCCACCTGACCACGCTCGCGCAGCTGCATCGAGCCGCCGGTCCAGGCGGGATGGGACTTCGGATCGACGTCGAGCGTCAGCGTGTCGCCCTCCGCACCCCAGGTCGAGCGCGTCTTGAAGGTCGAGCCGTCGGTCATCACCACGTTGATCTCGTGGTAAGCCGGGTGGATATCCTTTTTCACGGGAACTTTCCTCTAAGCCAAGCCGCCGGTATATAGCGGGGCAGCCCGACGAACTCAAGCCTTCGCCGGCACCCTTTCGCGCGGGTTCGCTGTCGCACCCCTGGCGGCCGACTGCCCGATTCGTCCGAACTCCCAGGGAGCCTTGCATGTCCCGGGCAGCCGCCCCGCTTCCGGAAGCCGCCGATCGTGCCAGAAGCCGCGACTTCCGGCAGCTTCGCCGTCTTGCCGCCTATCTCGCCCCCTATCGCTGGCGGGTCGCCGGAGCGCTCGTGGCCCTCGTCGTCGCCGCGGGCGCCGTGCTCTCGCTCGGCATCGGCCTGCGCTACCTGATCGACAGCGGCTTCGGCGCCGGCCGGGCAGAGGCGCTGGACCATGCGCTCCGCGCCTCGCTCCTCGTCATCCTGGCGCTCGCGGTCGCGACCTATCTCCGCTCCTATCTCGTGACCTGGCTCGGCGAGCGGGTCGTGGCCGAGCTCAGGAGCGAGGTCTACCGGCACATCATCCGCATGCCGCCCGGCTTCTTCGAGACCACGCGGACCGGCGAGGTGCTCTCGCGCCTGACGACCGACACGACTGTCGTCCAGACCGTGATTGGCTCGACCGTCACCCAGGCGCTCCGCAACATCCTCCTGACGGTGGGTGGCGTCGGCCTCCTCGTCTACAGCAACCCGAAGCTCGCGGGCCTCGTCCTCCTGGTCGTGCCACTCGTCGTCGTGCCGATCGTCGTCTTCGGCCGCATGGTCCGCCGCCTGTCGCGTGCCGCCCAGGACCGGCTCGCCGATGTCAGCGGCCGGGCCGAGGAGACCGTCAACGCCGTGCGCACCGTCCAGGCCTTCGCCCAGGAGGAGCGCGAATCGACGGCGTTCGCCGCCGCCAGCGAGGGCGCCTTCCAGGCCGCCGCGGCTCGGGCGAGGGCCCGCTCGATGCTGGCCGCCGTCGTTATCTCGCTGGTCTTCGGCGCCATCGTCGCCGTCCTCTGGATGGGCGGGCAGGACGTGCTCGCCGGCCGGATCACGGCGGGCGAGCTCTCGGCCTTCGTCTTCTTCGCGACAGTGGTGGCCAGTGCCGTGGGCGGGCTCTCCGACATCGTCGGCGACCTGCAGCGGGCCGCCGGCGCCACCGAGCGGCTCTTCGAGCTGCTCGACAGCGAGCCCGCCATCAGGGCACCGGCGGCACCACTGGCGCTGCCAGAGCGAACCGCCGGCGAGGTGCGCTTCGAAGCCGTCCGCTTCGCCTATCCGGGCCATCCCGAGCGCGTCATCCTGGGCGGCCTCGACCTGGCGGTCCGCCCCGGCGAGAGCGTCGCTCTGGTCGGCCCGTCGGGTGCCGGCAAGACCAGCATCTTCCAGCTCCTCATGCGCTTCTACGACCCGCAGGCCGGACGCATCCGTCTCGACGGCCAGCCCATCGACCAGCTCGACCCGGCCCTCTACCGCGCGCGCCTCGGCCTCGTGCCGCAGGAGCCGGTGATCTTCTCGACCGATGCCTGGACCAATATCCGCTACGGCCGGCCCGAGGCCAGCGACACGGAAGTCCTCGAAGCGGCCGAGGCGGCAGCGGCCCGCGGCTTCATCGAGGCGCTGCCGCAGGGTTTCGCCACCTTCCTCGGCGAGAAGGGGGTCCGCCTCTCGGGCGGCCAGCGCCAGCGCATCGCCATCGCGCGGGCCATCCTCCGCGATCCCGCCGTGCTCCTGCTCGACGAGGCGACCAGCTCGCTCGATGCCGAGAGCGAGTTCGCCGTCCAGCAGGCGCTCGACTACCTGATGCGCAACCGCACCAGCATCGTCATCGCCCACCGCCTCGCCACCGTGCTGAAGGCCGACCGGATCCTCGTCATGGAGGACGGGCGAATCGTCGACGCCGGCACGCATCGCGAGCTCATCGGCCGCGGCGGCCTCTACGCCCGCCTCGCCGACCTGCAGTTCCGCCAGGGCGAGGCGGCCTGAGCCTCAGTCGAGAGACTCAGTCGACGATGACGTCCCCCGCATAGGCGAAGAGCGCCGGCGTGCCGCCGGTGTGGACGAAGATCACGGTGTCGCTCGAGGTGAGCCGGCCCTGGCGGACGTGGTCGATCAGCCCGGCCATGGCCTTCGAGCTGTAGACCGGGTCGAGGATGACGCCCTCCGTCCGGGCGACCAGCTCGAGCGCCTCGCGGGACGCGTCCGACACCACGCCATAGCGCGGCCCGATATAGTCGTCCGAGCTCTGGATCGAGGCAGGATCGATCGTGGCATCGAGCCCGAGGCGGCGCGCCGTCGCCGTGGCGATCCGGGCGATGTCCCAGGCGCGGTCCGTCTCCCACTTGATGGGGGCGATGCTGTGCAGCGCCAGCTTGCGGCCGATCAGCTGGAAGCCGAGGGCGAGGCCGGCCGGCGTCATGTTGGCGCCCGAGAGGTAGAGGTGGCTTGGCGTCATGCCCTCGCGTTCGAGCTGCTCGTCGATCTCGGCGGCGGCCCGCACATAGCCGAGGGCACCGGTGACGAGGTTCTCGGTCTGCATGGGCCCGACGATGTAGGGCTTGCGGCCGGCCTCGCGCAGCTTCGCCGCCTTCGCCTCGAGCAACGGCTGGACCTGCTCGAGGCTGGTCAGATCGACCACGTCGATCTCCGCACCCATCAGCCGGTAGAGCAGGAAATTGCCCTGCAAGAGCGGCCCCTTCTCGCCGTGCAGCAGCACGAGATGCATGTCGAGGCCGAGCTTCCTCGCCGCCGCCGTCATCTGCCGGCACCAGTTCGACTGCGTGTAGGCGCTGCCGATCACCGTGTCCGCCCCCTTGGCCAGGACGTCGGCGAAGACGTACTCGAGCTGGCGGGTCTTGTTGCCGCCGAAGGCGAGGCCGGTCTGGTCGTCGCGCTTCAGCCAGATCTCCGGCCCGCCGAGTGCTGCGGACAGCCGCGGCGCCGGCTCGAGCGGCGTCGGCAGATGGGCCAGCTTCACGCGCGGCAGGGTGTCGAGTCGGGCAAGCAGTTCGTCGCGGGTCACGTCTCGGGCCTCCAGTGGGCGGTGGTCACGGCGTTTCGGTCAGGGCGTTCGAGCGGCTCGGGGTGTCGCGTATAACGCGACAGTTCGGCTCGGCTTGTCGCGGTATATGCGACACCCTTGGGTTCGCTGTCGCGGAATACGCGACAGCAGCGCTCCGGATGTCGCATATACCGCGACAGTTGCCCCTGAAAGTCGCGGATTCCGCGACAGATTCGAGCGAACGAACCTGCGGAATCGACGATCGAACCCACCGATTCGACGATCGAACCCGGGGATTCGACGAACGAACCCAAAACCCGGTGCAGCGAAGTCGAGCAATCCGGCGCCGCCTGTACCGACATCGAACCCGAAAGCCATGTCTTGCCGAACGAACCCCGCACGGACTTGCGCTCGGGGACGATGTAGGCTATAAGTCCTATGTCACGCCTCGAGCGGCTTCGTCGCCCGGCGCAGCTCGGCGAAGTTGTCGCGCAGGTGCTCGGCGGCGCGGAGCGCCAGGGCGGTCACGGTGGGCGTCGGGTTGACCACCCCGCCAGTGGCGAAGACGCTGCCGTCGACGATGTAGAGATTGGGCACGTCCCAGCTCTGGTGCCACTTGTTGACGACCGAGCTTGCGGGGTCGGCGCCCATGCGGCAGGTGCCGAGCAGGTGCCAGGCGGGGGTGCGGTAGACGCCGTCGGCGTCCTTGTAGTCGTTGAGCCGGTAGTCGACTGCACCGGCGGCCCTGGCGATCTCCTCGAGCCGCTCGAGCTGGTAGCGCATCATGCGCTCGTCGTTGTCGCCCGGCTTGTAGTGCAGCTTCGGCGCCGGCCGGCCGAGCTCGTCCTTGAGCGACGCCGAGAGGGTGATCCGGTTGTCGGGCGAGGGCAGGTCGTCGCCGAGGGCGAAGACGCCGAAGCCCCGGTCGAAGCGGGTCCTGAACCACTCGTGGTGGGCGGCACCCCAGGGTGCCGGGCTCCGGGTCAGCATGCCGAGCGACTGGCTGCCGGCGTGGCCGGAGGCGGTGCAGTTGAAGTTGAAGCCGTTGACGAAGCCGCGGCTCGTGTCGGTCTCGGCGAACTCCATGCTGATCAGGGAACCGGTATAGCCCATGTGCGTGTCGACGATGTCCTCGCCCCAGATGTCGACCGAGGTCAGCGTGTGGTGCATGAGGTTGCGCCCCACCTGGTCCGAGCTGTTCGCCAGGTTGTCGGAGGCGAGGAGCAGCCAGGGCGTGCCGACGCCGTTGCAGGCGAGGACCACGACATCCGCCGTCTGCCGCACCCGCCGGCCGGAGGCGCGGTCGATGTAGACCGCCCCCGTGGCCCGCCCGTCCGGGCCCTTCTCGACCCGCTCGACGGCAGCCTGGATGCGCAGCTCGACGCCGGCGGCGAGGCATTTCGGCCAGATCGCGAGCGAGAACATGTTCATCGAGTTGCGGGCACAGCCGGCGGCGCAGGCGCCGCAGCCGTTGCAGGCCGGGCGGCCGTCATAATCCTCGGCGATCACGCCCGCCGGCAGCGTCCACCAGTGCCACCCCAGCCGGTCGAACGCCCGGGAAAGAGCCTTTCCCGACTTGCGCAGCGGCAAAGGCCGGGTGGGGTAGGGGCCATGCGGCGGCAGGGCCGGGTTGCCGGCGAGGCCGCTCACCCCGATCAGCCGGTCCACCCGGTCATAGGGATCGGCCAGGTCCTCGTAGGTGATCGGCCAGTCGGGGGCGAGCCCGTGCTCGACGCCCTTCCTGAAGTCGGACGGCCGGTAGCGTGGCCAGAGGGCGCCGTAGACATTGGTCGAGCCGCCGACCGCGTTCCACATGAGGACGTTGGAGGAGTTGGTCTCGACCGGGTAGTCGCTCGCCGCCCGGCGGATATTGGTGTTGGGGCTCCACCGCCCCTGCTTCTGCCACTCCCAGTCGCGGCTGAAATGCGGATGGTCCTCGGCCGCCGTCCAGCCGCCCTGCTCGAGGCAGACCACATCGAGCCCGGCCTCGGCGAGGATCAGGCTGGTGATGGCACCGGTCGCACCGGCGCCGATGACGAGGACGTCGCTGTGCCCGCCCTGTTGCTCAGTGGCCATGCCGCAGCCCCTCGAGATCGAGGCCGCTCAGGTCGACGCGCCGCACCTCTTCGGTCTTCACATAGTGGCCCCGGCCATGGGTCGGCCGGTCGGTCGCCTCGTCGAAGCGGCCGACGCCATAGCCACGTGGCAGGGGCGTCGCGTTGTAAGCGAAGCCGAGGCCCCGGATCGCCTCCTGGACGAACGGGCTCTCGTAGTAGGTGATGAAGGTGATGTTGCGGACCGACCCGAAGAGCGCCGGCTCGGCCTGCTCGAAGGCCCGGACCATGTCGGCACCGGTCTCGCCCGCCTCGGCGAGCCCGGCAAGGCCGGTGATCACCCGCTCCAGCGCGTCGGCACCCGAGGTCGCGAGGATGCGCTCCGCGAGCTTGCCCTGCACGCCGACCGAGGCGGCCGAGGGGAAGTCGGCGTCGCCCGGCAGCAGGACCGCGACCAGGGCCTCGAGAATGGCGGCCCGCCCGCCCGCATCGCTCATCCGCGCGTCTCCATTGCCACCTTCGAGTTCTCCCTTGCCAGCCCGTTCAAGGCCGCTGCTAAGCTCGGCCGGCCGCCGTCTCGACCTGTCGGCTGACCGCGGCCGATCCTGGGCACCGCGAATGTAGTCCTGCACCTCGGTTTCTTGCGCTTCGAGCCTGCTGGCACAGCGGTCGCAACGCTGGCGACCGCTATGAAACCTGTTCCCTCCTGCTGTTTCGTATCGTAAACGGGTCATGCTTATTGGAAACAGAAAAATGTGCGCGGCTCACGGGGTGAGTGGGCGCCCGCGGGAGCTTCGTCCTTGTTCGATCTGATCCTCAAAGGTGGCCATGTCCTCGATCCGGGGCAGAATTTCGACCGGCGCGCCGATGTCGCCTTCGCGGGCGGGCGAATCGCCGCCCTCGACGACGATATTCCGGCCGAACGCGCCCGGAACGTCGTCGACGTCACCGACCGGCTCGTCACGCCAGGGCTGATCGACCTGCACACCCATGTCTACTGGGGCGGCACGTCGCTGGGCGTGGACGCCGACAAGCTGGCGCGGCGCAGCGGCACCACGACTTTCGTGGATGCCGGCAGCGCCGGGCCCGGCAACTTCCCGGGCTTTCGCCACCACGTCATCGAGCGTTCCAGGGTCCGCATCCTGGCCTACATGAACATCTCGTTCGCCGGCATCTTCGCGTTCTCGAAGAACGTCATGGTCGGCGAAAACCTCGACATTCGCATGTGCAACCCACGCGAGGTGGTGGCCGTCGCGCGCGAGCACCTGGATCATCTGGTCGGCATCAAGGTCCGCGTCGGACTGGTCACCAGCGGCAGCAACAGCGCCGGGCCGTTCAATGCAGCACTGGATGCCGCCGACAAGCTGCACATGCCGCTGATGACCCATCTCGACTACCCGCCACCGGGCCGTCACGAGATCATCGAGCATCTGCGCAAGGGCGACGTCCTCACCCACTGCTTCAAGCCGTTCCCGAACGCGCCGATCGACGGGCATCGCCAGATCCGTGCCGACATGCACAGCGCCCGCAAGCGCGGCGTCGTCTTCGACATCGGCCACGGGATGGGCTCGCTCGCCTTTGAAACGGCGACCGCCATGCTGGAGCAGGGCTTCCTGCCGGACGTCATCTCCAGCGACGTGCATACGCTCTGCATCCACGGACCGGCTTACGATCTCCTCCAGACACTCTCCAAGTTCCTGGCCCTCGGCATGCGCCTCGACGACGTCATCCGCACCGCCACGGTGCATCCGGCGGCCGCCATTGGCCGCAGTGATCTCGGCAGTCTTGCCCCGGGTGCCATCGGTGATGCGACCGTCCTCGAGCGGCGCCCCGGCCGCTATGTCCACACGGACAGCCTCGGCGAGACGATCACCGCCAGCGAGAATCTTTTCTGCAGCGGGCTCGTCACCGGCGGATCCTGGTGGCCGAGCGAGGAGACGTCCGCATGAACATGACCAGCCCCAATGCAGCGCTGGTGGGCCAGCCCGGCTCGCGCCTCCTGCTCGACACCCCGGCCCTGGTGCTCGATCTCGACGCCTTCGAGCGCAATCTGCGGACCGTGCACGACCGGGCAAGGGAACGTGGCATCGCCCTGCGGCCGCACGCCAAATCGCACAAATCGGCAGCCGTCGGCCGCGCCCAGCTGGCGGCCGGCGCCATCGGGCTCTGCTGCGCCAAGCTCGGCGAGGCCGAAGCGCTGGCCGCGGCCGGCCTCGACGGGTTCCTGCTCACGGCACCGGTCACGAGCCGGGCCAAGGTCCGGCGGCTGATGGCCCTGAACGCCCGGCTCGCCGATCTCACCGTCGTCGTCGATGATGCCGCCAACGTCGCCGAGCTGGCGGCTGCCACGGCCGAGGCCGGCCGGCGGTTGAAGCTCCTGATCGACGTCGATGTCGGCACGCATCGTCTGGGTGTCACCAGCCCCGAAGCGGCACTAGCGCTTGCCACGGCGATCCGCGAGGCGGACGGGCTCGAGCTCGTCGGCGTGCAGGGCTATGCCGGGCAGACCCAGGCGATCCCGGGCTATGTCGAGCGCCGGGAGGCATCGCGCCAGGCCCTGACCGCACTCGCGGATGTGCGCGACGCGCTGGTCGAGCACGGCCATCCCTGCCCGATCGTCACCGGCAGCGGCACCGGCACGCACGACTTCGACCATGAGTTCGGCCTGTTCACCGATCTGCAGGTCGGCTCCTACATCTTCTCCGATGTGATCTACAATTCGATCGAGATCGGCAAGGAGGGAGACCGGCCCGTCCTGCCGTCGCTCTTCGTCGCGAGCCGCGTGATCAGCCGGCAGCACCGGGACTTCGCCACGATCGACGCGGGCTCCAAGAGCTTCTCGATGGACGGACCGATGCCGGTCCTTTGGGAGGGTCCCACGCCCGGCTCGACCTATGGCCGGTCCGGCGACCAGTTCGGCCGCCTCGACCTCACCGGGTCGGACAGACCCGTTGAACTCGGCGAGCTCACCACCTGGATGGTGCCGCATTGCGATCCGACCATGAACCTCTACGACCACTATCACTGCGTGCGCGGCGATGATCTCGTCGATATCTGGGCGATCGAGGCGCGTGGCCGCACCGACTGAGCCAGAGGCACCTCCACGGCCGGCGCGGGCTCGGCTCGGTCGCGCGCTGCGCGCGATCCGCGCCGGGCTTGGCATCAGCCTCGCCGAGGTGGCGCTGCGCACCGGCGTGAGCGTCTCGACCCTGTCCAAGGTCGAGAACGGCCAGATGTCGTTGACCTATGACAAGCTCGTGCAGCTCAGCGAGGGCCTCGAGGTCGACATCAGCGCCTTCTTCGATGCGAGACCCCCCGCCGCGGGTGCCGGCAACAGCCAGGTGACGGCCCGGCGCAGCATCACCCGGCCCGGCGAGGAGATGCTGGTCGAGACGCCGAACTACGACTACCGCTACCTCTGCACCGACCTGTCGCAGAAGGCGATGGTGCCCATCCTGATCACCATCCGCGCCCGCTCGCTGGTCAGGTTCAGTCAGCTCAGCCGGCACTCGGGCGAAGAGTTCATTTATGTGCTGCGCGGTCCGATCGAGGTGCACACCGAGCACTACGCCCCGGCGCGCCTCGACGAGGGCGATGCCATCTATATCGACAGCACGATGGCGCACGCTTCGCTGGCAATCGGCGAGACCGACGCCCTCGTGATCAATGTCTGCTACAGCCCGAGCGCCGGGCATCTGCAGAACCTGGTCGACCTCGCCAGGGCGTCAGCTCAATCCGCCGGTGGCGAGGCGGACGCCGCGTCCGAAGAGGGCCGGGCGTCCGCCACCAAGCTGCCGAAACCCTAGAGCCGGGACTCGATCACCGACACGTCGACGGCGCTGTAGTCGTCGCTCAGCTCGAATTCGTCGGCCGCCGCCTGTACGGCCGCATGGTCGAAGTCGTTGGCGGCAGGCACCCACGCATTGCTGCAGACATCGGTCGCGACGATCGGCTTCGAGATCTGCCCGATCTCCAGCAGGAGATCGAAGAAGAACTGCCACTGCTCCATGTCGTGCCAGCCCCACCCCTCGCGCTGGTCCCAGGGGCCGCGGAAGACCTTGGCGAGCTGCATCATCGATTCGGTGGCGATGTCTGGGGCGAGAGTCGAGGCCAGGCCCGGAAACTGCTCCATGACGATCTGGGTCGTCGCGCGCGGGTTCAGGTAGCCGAACTCCAGGCCCATGGCCCAGGCGCGCAGATAGGCCTCATACAGCTCGGCCTTCGCCGCATCCTCGGCGTCCGAGCGGCGGACGACGAAGGTGTTGGCCGGCAGGCGCGAGAAATCATACGGCAGGAGATAGTCGAACTCGAGCCCCTGTCCCGTCCACTGCGCCCGCAGGCCTTCCCACGACAGGGCGACGTCGCCCTGGCCCTGCAGCAGCGCCTGGCCCCAGAGGTTGCCGGCTTCGGCGTACTCGACGCTGGCCGGATCGATGCCGAGCTGGGCGAGCTCCGGATCCACGATCGACTTCCAGCCGATCGAGCCGAGGAGAATGGTCTTGCCGGCCAGCTCCTTCGGGTCGGCCGGCTTTTCGCCCGGGCGGAAGGCGAAGCTGAAGACGTCGAAGGCGCCCATTTGCCAAGCCGAGGTGATCGGCATGCCCTGCTCGAGCCCGAGCGAGAATACGCCGGGCGAGGGGAAGCCCATGTCGGACTGCTCCTGATCCACCAGCTTGATGGTGGCGGTCGCCTCCATCGGCCCGGGCTCCAGCGTCGTCTCGATATCGCCGAACCAGCCGTACTTCCTGGCAACCCAGTAGGGATAGTCGTCGAGCACCTCGATCGTGCCACGCGGGCTCACCCAGCGGACGGTGCCCTCGACCGCGTGCGCCCGGCGCGGGGCGAGGCCCGCCGACCCCAGACCGACCGCCGCGACAGTGCCGCCTGTCGCCGCAAGGAACCGCCGCCTCGGAAGTCTGAACATCCCTGTTTCTCCCTTTGTTCGGGCGATCAGCTTTCCCAGCTCGCCCATTTCTTGCCGACCCAGAAGAAGAAAACATAGATCGAGATGCCGATGATCGCGAGCACGAGGATGCAGGCGAAGAACTGCGGCATCTGGATCAGCGACGAGTAGTAGGTCAGGCGATTGCCGAGCCCGAACGAGCCGCCGACCATCTCTGCACCCACGGCCGTCAGGAGGCCGAAGATCGAGCCGATCATCAAGCCGACGATGACCATCGGCATTGCCATGGGAATGCGGATCTTCAGGAAGATCTGCAGCGTCGAGGCACCGAAGCTGCGCGCCAGGGCGATCTTCGCGAGGTCGGTGCGGCGAAACCCGGTCGCCGCGTTGATCATCACCATCGGGCCGGAGGCCAGCGCCACAGCGATGATTCGCGGCGTGAAGCCAAAGCCGAACTTAAGGATGAGGAGCGGCACGAGCGCCAGCATCGGCGTCGTCACGAGCAGCAGGATGTAGGGAGCCACGATCTTCTCGACCAGCGGGAACTGGGTGATCACGGCCGCCAGCACGAAGCCAATCGAGGCGCCGATCGCGAAGCCGGTGACGAGCTCGATCAGCGTGTAGCCGATATGCGGCCCGATATGCGGGAAGTCAGCGATCAGCGCCCATACCACCTGTGACGGGGTCGGCGCGATGTAGGTGGGCACTTCCAGGAGCCGCAGCAGCAACTCGGCACCGCCGAAGACGATGATCGCGGTGATGGCGATCAGGGTCGCGTCGCGGCCACCCTTGAGAATCGACAGTGTCGACGCTGCGCTCGACCAGTTGCCGACCTCGGCGGCCTGTGTGCCGGCCTTCTCGAAGGTGGGGATCTTGTCCCTGAGCTCGCGATCGACGCTCGCCATGACGCTCTTGTGCTCCTAGGCCGCCTGAACTTGCGGCTTGTGATCGATCGAGCCCTTGATCTCACCGACGAGCTCGATGAAGTGGGGCGCCATCAGCACTTCGAGGCCACGTGGCCGCGGCAGGTCGATCTCGAAGATCCGCGCGAGGCGGCCCGGTCTCGCACTCATCACGAAGACCCGGTCGGCCAGGAAGACCGCCTCGGCGATGTTGTGGGTGATGAAGACGACGGTCTTCTTCGTCTCCATCCAGATCTGCTGGATCAGCAGGTTCATCTCGTCCCGGGTGAAGGCATCGAGGGCGCCGAACGGCTCGTCCATGAGGAGCAGTGACGGATCGACCGAGAGCGCCCTGACAATCGACGCCCGTTGCTGCATGCCACCCGAAAGCTCGCGCGGCATCTTGCTCTCGAACCCGGCCAGCCCGACCTCCGCCAGCAGGGCATCGATGCGCGCCTGGTCCGGGCGCTGGCCGCGAATCTCGAACGGCAGCTCGATGTTCTTGATGAGGTTGCGCCAGGGCAGGAGGTTCGCCTCCTGGAAGACCATGGCGATCTGCGGGTTCGGTCTGGTCACCGGTCGCCCGTCGAGACGGATTTCGCCCGCCGACAGGCCGTGCAGCCCCGCCATCGCCCAGAGCAGCGTGGACTTGCCGCAACCCGAGGGGCCGAGCAGGCAGGCAAGCTCGCCCTCCTGCACCTCCATCGAGAAGTCGTCGAGCGCGTGCACCTTGCCCGTGCCCGTATCGTAGAATTTCGACGCGTTGGCTACCGCCAGCTTGGGCTGCCCGTTCTGGCTCAAGGCGCAGGCTCCTATGCTCCCACGCATCAAGGTCACCGAGCGCGCATCATCCGTCAAGATGGCCCGGCAAGCGCCTCGCACGCTGTGGCAAGATAGCGTCGCTCGCAGCCTGGCTGCAGGCAGGCCGACCCGGGCCTTGCCGCGCGCCGGCCGGTGCGTAACATGGCGGCCAGCAACGGAGGGGGGACGTCATGGCAGAGCCGGTACGGGTGCTCGTCGTCGGGGTCGGCAACATGGGTGCCAGCCACGCCAAGGCTTATCATCGCAACCCGGGATTCGAGCTGGTCGGCCTTGTCAGCCGCTCGATGGGGCCGGAGACGAAGCTGCCTGACGAGCTCGCCGCCTACCCCCGCTTCAACGATTTCGCGACCGCGCTCGATGAGACCAGGCCGCAGGCTGTCTCGATCAACACCTATCCCGACACCCATGCGGATTACGCGATCCGGGCCATGGACGCTGGCTGCCACGTCTTCATGGAAAAGCCCATCGCGACCAACAATGCCGACGCCGAACGGGTCGTCGCCAAGGCGAAGGAGAAGAACAGGAAGCTGGTTCTCGGCTACATCCTTCGCGTCCATCCGGCCTGGTCCAAGTTCGTCGAGATGGCGCACGGCCTCGGCAAGCCGCTCGTCATGCGGATGAACCTCAATCAGCAATCCTCCGGGCCGGCCTGGAACTGGCACAAGGCGCTCATGGAGAGCCTCACGCCGATCGTCGATTGCGGGGTCCACTATGTCGACGTGATGTGCCAGATGACCCGGGCGAAGCCGGTGCGCGTCCACGGCATCGGTGCGAAGCTCAGCGCCGAGACGAAGGTGCAGAACTACGGCCACCTGCACGTCACCTTCGACGACGGCTCGGTCGGCTGGTACGAGGCCGGCTGGGGGCCGATGATGTCGGAGGTCGCCTATTTCGTGAAGGACGTCTGGGGACCGAACGGCGCTGCCTCGATCGCCTACAAGCCCCAGGAGGGCCAGAACGAGGCCAAGTCCGACAAGGTCTCCGATTCGGCCGACATCGACCAGCACACCAAGACCAACGCGATCAAGCTCCACCACAGCCAGATCGATGCGGAGAACAACTTCACGAGGCCCGATGAATGGGTCTCGACCGAGGACGAACCCGACCACCAGGAGCTCTGCGAGCGTGAGCAGCAGATGTTCCTGGACGCCATCGTCAACGACGTCGACCTCACCGACAGCATGGCTGATGCGGTGAATTCCCTGCGCATCGTCCTTGCCGCCCAGCAGAGTATCGACGAGGAGCGGGCGATCTCGCTCTAGTCTCGCGAACCGGAACGACCAACTCATGCGCTACCAGATCCAGCCCGAGGACCGGATGCTCGTCGACGAGTTCCGGCAGAACCCCTATGGCCGCCACAGCCCCGGCCTGCTGCGCATCCTCAACCGCATGCGCTGCGTCCCGCTCGACGGCAAGTACGTGCTGGTCTGCACCAAGCCCTTCCGGGAATGGAAGCTCGCGATCCACGGCGACAGGCAGCGACCGATCGAAATCCTGCACGACCACGTCTTCACCAGTCGCGAGGAGGCGGAATGGGCGGTCTTCAAGCTTCGCTGGAAGGCGCTCACCGGTGAGGAACTGAACTGATGCTGGAGCTCCTTGGATATGCCGACAGGTTCAGCGTCGCCCCGGGCGAGGTGATCGAATTCAAGGTCAGCGCCTTCGAGGGGCAGCGCTTTCGCGCCGAGATCGTGCGGCTCATTCACGGGGACGCCAACCCGGATGGCCCGGGCTACAAGCACGTCGTCGTGCCATCGGCGATCGAGGGAGAGTACCAGGGCAGGAACCAGCCGATCGAAGCGGGCTCCTCTGGCGTGGTCCCGCATCATCCAGCCTTCGCTGCGCTGGAGAGCTTCACGCTGCTGGCCATGGTCTGGCCGACCACGCCGGCCAAGGGACGTCAGGCGATCCTGGCGCTCGGCGAGGATCTGGTTCTGGCCATCGGCGAGAAGTGCGGGCTCACCGGCCGCGTCGGCTCGACGACGCTCGAGAGCGACGCACCGCTGCTCAAGCGTCACTGGTATCTGGCCGCGCTGACCTTCGATGCTGCGAGCGGCAGGGCGACGCTGATCCAGCGTCCGTTGCATGGCTATCCGGGAGCGCCGGACGCCGCCATGGTGAGCGCCACGGCCAAGGGACCCGGCCTCGCTGATGCGGAGCTGCTGATCGCGGCCGAAGGCAACCCGCGCCGGAACCATCTCAACGGCAAGATCGACAGCCCGCGCCTGCTCGCCTGCGCCCTGTCGCCGGAGCGCCTCGAGGCGCTTCTGGTCCGGCCGCTGGCGGCCGATCTCCTGCCCGATCTGGTTGCAGCCTTCGATTTTGCCGAGGGAACGCGCACGACGCGCATTCATGATGTCGGCCCGCACAAGCTCGAAGGTCGGCTCGAGCAGATGCCGGCGCGGGCGATGAAGGGCTGGTGCTGGAGCGGCGAAGAGATGTGCTGGTGGCGAAAGCCCGAGCATTATGGCGCCATTCATTTCCACGCCGACGACCTGCATGACGCCGGCTGGTCCACCGACTTCGCCTTCACGGTGCCGGACGACCTTCGCTCCGGCGTCTATGCGGCACATGTCTGGTGCGGCGACGCGGAGGACGGCACGCAGGAGGATCTGATTCCGTTCTTCGTCCGTCCGAGGCGGGGCGATCGCAACCGGCCGAAGCTGGCCTTCCTGGCACCGACCGCTGCGTACATGGCCTATGCCAACGATCAGAACCATATCAGGGGCGAGGCGGCCGAGATGGTGATCGGCCGGCTGGTCACCTACCAACCGGCCGACATCTTCCTGCATGACCACCCCGAGCTGGGCCTCTCGCTTTATGACCGCCACGCCGACGGCAGTGGCGTCTGCTACTCTTCCCGGCACCGACCGATCCTCAACATGCGGCCGAAATACAGCTCGTGGCTGGGCGCCACAGGTTCGGGCCTCTGGCAGTTCAACGCCGACCTCCACATCACCGACTGGCTCGAGAGCTACATGGAGGTCGAGTTCGACGTCATCACCGACGAGGACCTGCACGCAGAAGGTCTTGCCCTTCTCGAGCCCTACCAGGTGGTAATCACCGGCACGCACCCCGAGTACCACTCGACCCGGATGTGGGACGCGATGCGCGCCTGGATCGATCGGGGCGGCCGGCTCATGTACGTTGCCGCCAATGGCTGGTACTGGCGGATCGCCTTTCACGACGAGCTAGACGGCGTCATCGAGGTGCGCCGGGCCGAGGACGGCATTCGCACCTGGGAGGCCGATCCGGGCGAGTACCACCACAGCTTTACCGGCGAGTATGGCGGGCTCTGGCGCCGCCAGGGACGGCCGCCGCAGGCGTTGCTCGGCATCGGCTTCATGGCTCAGGGCTTCGATATCTGCTCCTACTATCGCCGGCAGCCCGACAGCCACGACCCACGGGCGGCCTTCGTCTTCGATGGCGTCGACGGCGAGATCATCGGTGACTTCGGCCTGATCGGCGGCGGTGCGGCAGGGCTCGAGCTGGATGCCGTCCGCCATGACCTCGGCACGCCGCCACACACCTTGGTCCTCGCGAGCTCTGAAGCGCACAGCGACATCATCATGCTGGTCAACGAGGAATTCGGCGTCGTTCCGCCCAACCTCAAGGGTTCCGAGCATCCAAACGTGCGCGCCGACATGACATTCTATGACACGGCAGCCGGTGGCGCGGTCTTCGCCACCGGCTCGATCGCGTGGTGCGGCAGCCTTTCGTGGAACGGCTATGACAACAACGTCTCGAAGATCACCGGCAATGTGTTGAGGCGATTCCTGGATCCAGCACCGTTCCGCTGAACGGTGCTGGATCGCAAGCCAGGTCTCAGGAGAGGGCCCGTGCCTCCGGGATCCGGTAGCTGTCAGCCCAGGGCCTGATCCGCTCGAACATGGCGCTCGCGGCGAACACGTCGGCATCGGCATAGCGACGGCCGACGATCTGCAGGCCCACCGGCAGGTTGCCGGGGGCGAGGCCGGCCGGAATCGAGGCGGCCGGATTGCCGGTGAAATTGAAGAAATAAGTCATGCACCAGCCGATCAGCCGCTCGACCTTCTCGCCGTTGATCTCGGCCGGACCCAGCGTGTTGCCGTCCGTGCCGTTCTTGACCGGCAGGGCCGCCAGCGTCGGCGAAACGATGAGGTCGTGGTTGTCGAGCACTGCCTGGACGGCGTCGTTGATCTCGGTGCGCACCTTCATGTTGTTCAGGTGGTCGAGAAGCGACATCCCGTAGGCGCGGTCGATCCATTCGAGGAACTGAGTGGGAAAGTCGTCGCGGTGGTCGGCCAGAAGGTCGATGCCGTTCGCCTTGAAGGTCTCGAAGGAAACGACGTTCAGGGGCAGGATCAGCTTGCACCAGAGCTCGGCGAGTTCGAGGTGATGCCGCTTGATGCCGAAATCGACCTCTTCGACGACAGCCCCGGCCGCCTCGAAGGCCTTGAGCGCCTCGCGACAGGTCTCGACGATCGCCGGCTCCACGGGGAATACGCCATAATCTGGCGTCCAGGCGATGCGCATGCCCTCGATCGAGCGCCGCGTGGCGCCCAGATAGTCCACGTTGTCGGGCAGGCTCAGCGGATCGCGGCTGTCGTAGCCACCGATCACCGACATCACGAGCGCCGCGTCCTCGACGTTGCGGGCGAGCGGCCCCTCGTGGACGAAGCAATTGGATGGTGTGAACGCGTCGGGACGGGAATTGATCGGCACCCTCCCGAAGGCCGCCTTGAAGCCGAAGATGCCGGACCAGGAGGCCGGAATGCGGATCGATCCGCCACCGTCCGTACCCTCGGCGATGGGCACCAGCCCGTCCGCGACGGCCGCCGCGTTGCCGCCCGACGAGCCGCCCGGATTGCGGGTGGTGTCGAAGGGGTTGGCGGTAGGACCGAAGAGGTAGTTGTCGCAGACGCCGCGGAAACCCATCGTCGGGCTGTTGCACTTGCCGACAACGATGGCACCTGCGGCTTCCATCCGCTCGGTGAACGGACAGGTCATGTCCGGCCGCCAGTCCTTCATCGCGCGCACGCCGCCGAGCGTGGCCGGCCAGCCGGGCTTGAAGTCGAAGAGGTCCTTGATGGCGGTCGGCACGCCATGCAAGGGACCGATGGCAGCACCGGACATGATCGCCTGCTCGGCCTTGCGGGCCGATGCCCGCGCGCCGTCGAAGTCGGTGAAGACGAAGGCGTTCAGGCTCGGGTTGCGTGCCTCGATTCGGGCAATGGTCGCATCCATGACCTCGACCGGCGACACTTTGCGGGCACGGATCTGCGCCGCTAATGCACTCGCCGAGTTGCAGGCGAACTGATCCAATGCCGACATGCCTTGCCTCCCTTTCAAGCCGAACAGGTGTGCCTGAAAACTGCCGCAGGACGAATGTCCGCACAAGCCAGTCTTGGGGCCTCGTGCCGATTTCGCCTGCGCCCGATCTCTCGGCAGGGGGTCGGTGGCGGTGTATAACGATCATATTGCGCCGAGTGACGAAGGCGATGGCCCGGGGCTACGAGATGTCATGTTGGACGAGCGGCACGCCTGCCGGCGGTCGCCGCCCTGGTCACGTTTCCTCATGCGCCAAGCGTCAGCCGCACAACGACCTGCAGGTGCAAAAATCAATCAGAAATATTCACTCGCCGATGGAGGACCTATCCTCCTATCCATACTATCCTGGAGATCCAAGACACGGTGGCGGTGGAAATCGTATAGTCATTGCTTGTGTTGTCAAAAGGCTGGATGGTAATCTGAGAGGCGGTCTTTTTCTTCAGGACTCCGAAATGCATGCTGCCTTCGCTGGTGAATGCCAGAACGCGATCATGACGCCTGACGCTGCTTGACGGCGCTACGACCACCAGGTCGCCCGAGCGAAGGAAGGAGTTCTTGCTGCTCTTGTCTATTTCTATCACGTAAGAATGAGAATCTTCTATTTGCGGAAACTCGATATCCTCCCAATCGTGAGAGTTCGGGAAGCCTGCTGAATCAAAATTCTTCTCGGACAGCGCGGACAGGCGGATCGACTTCAGGCGCATGTCACCTGGGCTGGTGGTGACGGCTGTGTCCTGATCAATGAGCCCAACGAAATCCACGAAGGTCGTCTGAGTCGCTTCCAGAATCTTGGATATGCTCTCCGTGCTCGGCCAGCGCTGCTTGCCTTCGTGGGTGATCCGCTTGCTCTTGTTGAATGTCGTCGGATCGAGGCCGGCTCGCTTGGCGAGGCCGGAAGGGGTCAAGGCGTTGTGCAGAGCAAGCCGATCGACGCCCCGCCAGATCTGCTCATGGGTCAACATACGGCCCCTCCCTCCACTTTCAGATATGACGGTAAGAATGTCTTGCTAGACATTCTGCGTCACTAAGTTCATATTCCTTGTAAATGGAATGACCAGGGCTCGTCATGATTGTCATCGGGTTTCAGTGCGCGAGCTCCTGGCGATTGGCCTGGTTGAAGCGGGGGTTTCGTCACTGTTTCGCCTACAGGGCTGTGGGGAACGACTGGATCGCCTGCGATCCGCTGAGCGCCGGCATAGAGCTGCAACTCGCAAGCTCCATTCGAACCCGGCGGCTGCTCGCCTGTCTGGCGGCTGTCGGCGGCAGTGCTGTCGCTTGCCCGTCAACAGGGATACAGCGGTCGCTGCCATGGCTGCGGCCGTTCACCTGCGTTGAATTCTGCAAGCGGCTGGTGCGTTGCGCGCGGGCCGATGTCATCACCCCCAATCAGTTGTTTCGCCGTCTCCTTTGCGCGGCGGACGTCGCTTGACATGACAAGAAAAGGATTATATACCTATATCGTCATCCCAAGAGCTCGGAGTTCTCAATGACCCGATCGTCAATTCCTGCGCTACTCGCGGGATTCGCGACTGCCCGGGAACGTCGCCTTCCTTGGGAGACTTTGTGGCGCGACTGTTACGCCTACGCCCTGCCGATGCGGGGGCATGGTCTGGCACAGTCTTTCCTGGCTGGCACGAACCATGCCGAGCGCCTGTTCGACGGCACGGCCCCGGACGCCGTCGAGCAGCTGGCAGCGAGCCTCCTCGCCGAGCTGACACCTCCCTGGTCGCGGTGGTTCGGTCTCAAGCCTGGCCACGATGTCGACCCGATTGACGTCGAAGCGCTCGCTGCCGTCCTCGACGCTGCCGCCCTGCGTCTCCAGGGCCATTTCGAGCGGTCGAATTTTGCGGTCGAGATCCACCAGTGCTTTCTGGACCTTGTGACGACGGGAACTGCAACGCTTCTTTTTGAGGAGGCGCCGATCGGTTCCAGTTCGGCATTCCAGTTCACGGCGATTCCTGCTGCCGAAATCTACATCGACGGTGACGCGAACGGCGCGATCAATCGGCATTACAGGACGACCACAGTCTCGCTGGCGCAACTGCGGTCGCGGTTCGGCCATTGCCATCAGCTGAGCGAGATTCATGCGCCGCAGGCCGATGAGAATGGTGTCAGGCTGGAGCTCGTCGAGGCGGTCGCCAGTATCGGCTCGCAGTTCAAGTATCAGGCGATCCTTCCTGCGCAGCGTGATTTTGTCCAGTCTCCGCTGATACTGTCTGAAGGGCTGTTCGAGCAATCGCCGTTCCTGACGTTCCGGTGGATGAAGGGCACCAGCGAGCTCTATGGCCGCTCGCCGGTCATGACGGCGCTGCCCGACATCAAGACGGCGAACAAGGTTGTCGAGCTTGTACTCAAGAACGCGTCGATCGCCGCCACAGGCATCTGGCTGGCCGAGGATGACGGTGTTCTCAATCCCGCGAATATTCGGCTTGCCCCTGGGAGCATCATTCCGAAAGCGGTGGGCTCTGCCGGTCTCACCCCTCTTCAGGCGCCAGGTCGATTCGACGTGTCGGAGCTGGTCCTCAGTGATCTGCGCTCGCGCATCCGGCACACGTTGCTCGCCGACCGGCTTGCGCCCGTCAATGATCGCCGCATGACGGCGACCGAGGTTCTGGAACGCAGCGCAGAGATGACGCGACTGCTCGGCGCAATCTACGGCCGCCTGCAGGCCGAGTTGCTGACGCCACTGCTGCAGCGGTCGCTGGCCATTCTCCGGCGGCGTGGCGAGGTTCCCGGCGTCGCTCTGGATGGAACGATTGCGGAGATTCTCTACCGGTCGCCGCTCGCGCGCATCCAGGCCCGCGAGGAAGTCCGCAACGTCATCCTGTGGCTGGAGACGATTGCCAAGATCGGGGGTGACCCGCGGCAGTTCGCCGATCTCGGCGAAACGGCGAGCTGGCTCGCGGAAACACTCGGCGTGCCCAACAGCCTCGTGCTTCGCCAGACTTTCGGCATGGAGGGGGATCTGGATGCCTGAAGACGACCTTTCGAAGGGGTGGTCGTGGTTCGACTCACCGCCGTCGGACACCACCAGGGATGAACCTCTGAACAGGGCAGCAGGTGCCTGTTTCACCGGTCCCGATGGCGATCTTCTGTTGCGGCACCTGCGATCGGTGTTCGTCGATCGGCGAGTGCCGCCCGATGCCAGCGATTCACTGCTCAGACACGTCGAAGGGCAGAGAAGCGCGATCGACTATTTGACGCGATTGGTGCGTCCGAGAGGCTGAAGATGCAGACAAGCGACTTCCTGACGGATTCCGATCCTCACCACAGCGAGGCAGATGACTCCGGCGCCGACACGCCGGAGCTCGAGCTGACGCCTCAGCCTTCGGCGCCGACGGTCGAGCGACCCGAAAGCGTGCCGGAGAAGTTCTGGGACAGCGAGACCGGCGGTATTCGAACGGATGCCCTCCTTCAATCGTATCTCGAACTGGAGCGCAGGCTGGGCCGGTCCTTGCCGAAGCCCGAGAACGATGACGATACCGCCGGGATGGATCGCCTCTGGGAAGCGCTCGGTCGTCCAAAGGCCCCCGATCAGTATGCGCTGACGCCGTCACATCCTCTGATCGAGCCCGATCCGGCCGTGAACCAGAAGCTCCACGAAGCCGGTTTCACGCAACGCCAGGCGCAGCTCGTCTACGACCTCGCGGCGGAGCATATCCTGCCGATCGTCAGCGAGGCGTCGAGCGAGCTCGCGGCAACCCGCCAGGTCGATCGGCTCAAGGAGCATTTCGGCGGTGAGGAGGCGTGGCGCACCACCGCCAGGCAGATCAAGGCCTATGCCGAGGCGAACCTCCCTGGCGAGGTCTGCAGTGCGCTCTCCACCAGCTTCGAAGGTGTGCTGGCTCTCCACGACATGATGCGCAAGGCCGAGCCCGACATCATCGGCATGGCCGGCTCGGGCCAGATGGGCGCCAGTGAAGAGAGCCTGCAAGAGATGATTCGCGATCCCCGCTACTGGCGCGATCGCGATCCGACTTACGTCAGACGAGTCACGGAAGGTTATCGCAACCTCTATCCCGACTGATTCGCTGACGGGCGACGCCCGGGGACAACCTCTCCGGCCCCCTGGCGCCGCGAATTCGTCTGAGCCGGCGGCCCGTTCGGACAACTGCTGGCTCCCCCCTTATCGCGACTACAGAAACCCAAGGTGCGCGATGTCCATTACCATTGATCAGGCGTTCTCGAAGCAGTTCGAGCGCGAAGTACATGAAGCCTACCAGCGGCAGGGTTCGAAGCTGCGCTCCACCGTGCGAGTCAAGAACGGGGTCCGCGGCAGCTCGACGATCTTCCAGAAGGTCGGCAAGGGAGCGGCTTCGACCAAGGCGCGGCACGGGATGGTGCCAGTCATGAATGTCGACTTCAGTGCGGTAGAGGCCACGCTGGTGGACTACTACGCTGGTGAGTGGGTCGACCAGCTCGACGAGCTCAAGACGAACCTGGACGAGCGCCAGGTCCTCGCCAATGCCGGCGCGTTCGCGCTGGGACGCAAGACCGACGAGCTCATCATTTCGGCCCTTGCCGACGCCACGCAGTCGGCCGGCGATCCCGCCACCGGCCTGACGAAGGACAAGGCGCTGGAAGCGTTCGAGATGCTGGGTTCGGCCGATGTGCCGGACGACGGCCAGCGCTACGCAGTGATCGGCTGGAAGCAGTGGTCGGATCTGCTCAACGTCGCCGAGTTCGCCAATGCCGAGTTCGTCGGGGACGAGCAGCTTCCCTGGCGCGGGACGCAGGCGAAGGTCTGGCTCGGCACGCTCTGGATGCCGCATTCGGGGCTGACCGAGGTCGACAATGTGCGGAACTGCTTCTGGTTCCACAAGAGTGCCGTCGGTCATGCGATCGGTCAGGACGTCAAGACCGACATCACCTGGCACGGTGATCGTGCGGCGCATTTCATTTCCAACTCGATGTCGCAGGGTGCGGTTCTGATCGACGACTACGGCGTCGTGAAGATGCCCTGCCTGGAGATGTGAAGATGGCCTATTCGCCCAGCAACCTGAGTGCCATTTCCTATGCCAATGGTTTCACCCTTTGGCATTATCGGACCGATGATCTCATCGCTGAAGTCGACAACGTCGGTTACTTCAATGATGCGAACAAGATGTTGCGGCCCGGCGACTTCGTGTTCGTCAATGCCGGCCTGGACGACATCCCGACGCATGGTGTCGTCGTCGTCCTCTCCAACACCAGCGGTGTGGTGAACGTCAGCAATGTCACGCAGTTCGGCGCCATCGACACCGACTAGTCGTCGACGCGACTGATCCTCGTTTCATTGACCGCTGCGTTGCGGGCCGGCGCCAGCCGGCGCCGGCCCGCCTCTGCCGTCATCCCGTGTCACGGCAACGACGCCCGTCGTGCCATCGGACACCAGCCAGAAGCGAACGAACGCCATGCCGCTCACCGATGTCGAGCTTTGTTCCGCTGCACTCGTCAAGATCGGCGCAGCCGTCATCACCTCCTTCGAGGACGAGACAGCCGAAGCCGACGTCGCGAAGCGACTGTACGAACTGACGCTGCGCGGGCTGATCACCTCACATCCCTGGCATTTCACGCTGGCGCAGGACGAACTCGCGGGGCTCGACGAGGAGCCGCAGGCGGGCTTCTCCCGTGCCTTCGCGCTGCCCCCGGACGCCTTGCGCACGATCTCCGCCGGCGCCGATTCCCGCGCTGCCGGATTGATTTACCACGTCGCTGGAACCCGCCTGTTCGCCGATGCCGATCGCATCTTCCTGAGCTACCAGCGACGCCCTTCCACGTCCGAGTTCCCGCCCTTTTTCGTCCAGGCGTTCCTCGCGCGACTGGCGGCGGAATTCTGCCTGCCGCTTACCGAGGGAACCAGCCGGTCCGAGGTGTTACACAGGATAGCAGCCGCCGAGCTCAAGGTCGCGAAGCTCGCGGACAGTCAGCAGGCGACGCCGCGGGCCGTCGATGACTTCACGCTGATCATGGCGCGCAACCGATGACTCGCATTGTCGCTACCAAGTCGAGCTTTACCTCCGGCGAAATCGACCCGGCGTTGTTCGGGCGCATGGATCTTCGTGTGTACGAGGAGGGCGCGGCCAGACTCACGAACGTCATCGTGCAAAGGACCGGCGGCGTGGCCCGGCGTCCCGGGACCGAGCTTCTCATCCAGGTGCCCGATGGCAAGAGGCTGTTCTCGTTCGAACGCAACGGGCTCAGCGATCTGCTGATCTTCGGTGACCGCGCCGTCCATGTCGTCAGTGGTTCACTGTTGCGCCAGACGATCGTCGAGGATGCATTATGGGCCGGTGAGGAACTCCGCCAACTAGACTTTGCCTTGGTGGACGAGGCAATAATGGTCTGCCATCCGGCCTACCAGCCACGCCTCTTGCGTCGCGACTCGGCGGGTACGTGGTCGATCGAGGTACTGAAGTTCGCCGAGGTACACGCCGATGAAAACGACCAGCGACGGCATTGCCCATTCGCCCGGTTTGCACCCTCGGACGTCACCATTCAGCCATTTCGCGTGTCTGGCGGCGATCCTACCGGTTCAGGGGCGAGAAGCACCACCGTGGAGCTCCGGACATTAGCGCCGGTATTTACGCCGGACCACCACGGGACTGTCCTCCGCATCAAGGGGCGTCAGCTCTTGGTCTCGGCGTCTGTTCCGGGCTCTGACGGCAAGAGAGCTTACGCCAGACCACTCGAGCCTCTCGAGGACGAGCTGCAGACAACGAACTGGGACGAGCAGGCGTTCTCCGAGGTGCACGGCTGGCCGATCTGTGCGGCGATGCATCAGGACCGCCTGGTTCTCGGTGGCTGTCGCGGCCGGCCCGACTATTTGTGGTTCTCCAGAACGGGGAGACCGTTCGACTTTGACTTCGCCGACGGGATCGATGACGGCGCGCTCGCTTTCCGCATTGCGGCCGAGCGTCAGCATGAAATACGGCAACTGTTTTCGGGTCGTGTCCTGCAGGTCTTCACGACGGCCGGTGAGTGGACCGTCAGCGGATTTCCGCTGACGCCTGGGGCGGCGAGGGTCGAGCTGCAGACCAGGGTCGGCTCGCCTGCCGAGCGGCAGCTGGCGCCGGTGGACGTGGACGGAGCGACGCTCTTCGTAGGCGCGAGCGGCCGGGATCTGCGCGAGTTCCTCTTCACCGACACCGAGCAGGCCTATCAGGCCGCCGATATCGCCGTTCTGTCGCGCCATCTGATGGCTGATCCACGGGATCTGGTCTTCGATCAGGCCCGTCGCGGGCTCTGGATCGCGCGCGGTGACGGCAAATGCTGTGCTGTCACCATCGATCGCAACAGCAATGTTGTGGCGTGGAGCTTGCTGGAGACCGAGGGAAGCCTGCTGGCACTCGCAGGGCATGAAGGCGCCTTGACGATGCTTGTCGAACGCCAATCGGGACTTTGCCTCGAACGCGTCGCGGACGCCGCCATCCTGGACAGTCAACAGACGTTCACGAGCACAACGCCGAAGGTAAGCTGGAGCGGACTTGCCCAGTGGGCTGGGCAGCGATGCTTTGTATTCGCTGACGGCGTGGCGCTGGGCGAGATGGAACTCGCCGGGGACGAACTGATCCTTGATCACCCCGCGACAACGCTGACAGTCGGCCTGCCTTTCGTGCACGCGATCGAAGGGTTGCCGCTGGACTTCAATGCGCGTGG
Organism: Alphaproteobacteria bacterium; assembly: GCA_030431615.1. Classification (GTDB taxonomy): domain Bacteria; phylum Pseudomonadota; class Alphaproteobacteria; order Geminicoccales; family Geminicoccaceae; genus SLRI01. The sequence goes on along the minus strand of JAUIID010000028.1, from coordinate 9,226 downwards.
TGCGGCGCCGGATACCCCCTACCGTCCCGTCAGGATCAGCCTGCGCATCGGGCTGACAGACAGTCTCACACTGGATGCAGGCTCGGGTTTCCGCGCGCTCGATCTCGGCGGAACGAACGACGTTGTTCGCACGCGGGATGTCAGTGTGCGGGCCATGGGTTGGCGGCGAGGCCTTCAATACCCGCCGTGGCGGATCACACAACAGGCTCCCGGAGCCTTGAGCCTTCTATCGGTCACTGTCGAAGCAAAGGTGAACCTCTGATGGGTGGAATGAACAGTCTTGCCGGCGTCGGGCTGAACCTCGCGCTCGGCCAGCAGGCAATGCGACAGGAGAGCAAGGAAGCCAAGGCGGAGCGCGACCGCCAGATCGCCGCGATCATGCGGTCGAGCACGGAAAACGAAAGGTTGCAGGCCGATGCCCTGCGCCGCCGGCTCGCCAGCGAACGCGTGCGCGCCGGGGCCGCCGGCACGGCAACGACCGGTGGATCAATTGATGCGATCCTGCGTGGCCTCGAGCGCGAAGCTGAGCTCGACGTCAGGGCCCGCCGGGAAGCTGCCGCCCAGAAAGTAAAGGAGATCAATGAAACATTCGGCGCCCGTCGAAGCAACAACCTGCTGACGACGACCAATCGGCTCCTGGGGTCGATTGCCGGAAATGCCGGCGCCAGTGGCAGTCGGCGGAGCCTGCTCGGGTAATCATGCCAATCGTGAAATGATGGCGCTAGCTGAGTAGATTGTGGAAACGCTCTTGCCAAAAAATGAACTCAAGACGAAGAAGTTCATCAGCTTCCCCGAGTTCGTCGTTCTATGGAACAAGATCCAACAACTCAATACGCCTGAAATTCATCTTACCGTTGCTCAGTGGTTGCAGGAGGGTTGGGTAAACGGTTGTAGTCGTTTGCTGCTAATGGTATTTCGAGATGCGGGAAAGTCGACAATCGTTGGGTTGTTCGTGTCTTGGCTGTTGACTTATAACCCAAATCTCAGGATTCTGATACTTTCTGCCGATCAGGCGCTCGCCGACAAAATGAGCCGGAGCATTCGAAGAATAATTGAGATGCATCCGGCGGCGAGGCATCTGGTGCCTCCCCGTGCGGAGCTGTGGACGTCCAGTCAGTTCACGGTTCGGCGTAGCCGCGATCACCGCGATCCGTCCGTGCTGGCCCGCGGTATTGCCGGAAATTTCACCGGCACTCGCGCCGACGTCATCATTTGCGATGATGTCGAAGTGCCGAGGACGTGCAGTACGCCACTCAATCGTAGCCTGCTGCGCCAACGTTTGGCCGAGATCAACTTCGTGCTGGTGCCAACTGGTTTCCAGATTTATGTGGGAACACCCCATAGCTACTATTCGATATATGCCAATTCGCCACGCGCCGAGATCGGAGAGGAACAGGCATTTCTGGAGGGCTTTCGTAGACTGTGCATTCCACTGGTGAACCAACATGGTGAGAGTGCATGGCCAGAGCGCTTTCCAGCGGCCACCATCGACGCTCTGCGACGCGAGGCGGGTCCACACCGGTTTCGCAGCCAGATGCTGCTGGAGCCGACTCCGGCACGCGCCGCCAAGCTCGATCCGGGCCGGTTGGTCACCTACGCCGATCCGTTGCACGCCGCTTTCGCAAACAGGGAACTGACACTCTCGATCGGTGACACGCCGATGGTTTCCAGCGTCTGCTGGTGGGATCCGGCCTATGGACGGCCTGGTCGTGGTGATCGCAGTGCCATTGCCGTCGTGCTGATCGATCGGCAGGGCAAATACTGGCTGCACGCGCTTCGCTACCTGCAGTTCTCGCCCAAGGACCTGGAGGAGTCGGACGAAGCGACCCAGTTGGTGCGGCAAGCCATCGCATTCGCAGAGTCGCTGCATCAGACCCGGCTGTTCATCGAGACGAACGGTATCGGGCGCTTCCTGCCGGGCCTCGTGCGGCGGGAGCTGAGGGGCAGGGCATCCAGGTTGACCCTGGTCGAGCGCCACTCGACCAGAAACAAGGCAGAGCGGATCCTGCAGGCGCTCGATCCGATCCTCGCCGCCAGTCATCTTCTGGTTCACCAGTCGGTTGCCGAGAGCGGCTTTTTCGAGGAGATGCACGAGTGGGCGCCGGATTCCTCCGCCCGCGATGACGGGCTCGATGCCGTCAGCGGTGCCATACTCGAGCAGCCCGTGACAGTCGGCAGCAGGCGATACGCCGGCGCCGCCGGATCGCGGTCGACCGGAAGTGGCTTTCACGCGAACACCGAGTTCGCCATCTGACCGGCACTTGTCGCGGCCTCTGCCCGGTCGATTTCGGATCTCTCCGCGAACCGGCGCTCCAGCACCTCGCCTCATGCTGTTCCGCAAGCTGCGGGGAGAGACCTGCGGTTTTGCCCTTTAACCATACATTAAGCCCGGCATGGCAACTTCCCTGAGGAGCCGCCGCTCCGTCCTGCCACGCCATCTGCTGCGCGAGTCCCGATGCACGAGCCGTACGGCGACAATGGAATCAGCGTGCTGCTGATCGAAGACAATGCCGCGGACGCGCGTCTGGTTCACGAGCAGCTTCGGGACTGTGCCGACATCTCCGTCACATGGGTGCAGCGTCTCGATGCGGCCCTGGGGGCGCTCGTCGAACAGCGCTTCGACGCGGTGCTCCTGGATCTCCTGCTGCCGGATGCACGCGGCGTCGATCTGCTGGCCACGATGCGGGAGTCGGCCGGGAGTGCCGCAATCATCGTGCTCAGCGGCCAACGCGCCGATGACCGGTTGTTTGCCCGTGCGGCCATTCTCCGGGGCGCCGAGGATTTCCTCCCCAAGGGTGGGCTTGCTCCACATCTCTTGGGCCGAATGCTGACTACAGCGGTCGAACGCCAGCGCCTGGTCACGGCATTGCACGAGCGTGAACAACAGCTCGAGGAGGCCCAGAGGCTTGCTCGGCTCGGGCATTGGAGCTTGCGGGCCGGCAGACCCACAGTGGAGCTCTCGGGCGAGGCAGCGCGGCTGCTCGGCCACACTCCGGTGGCCTCGTTCTGGCCGTTGGGTGAGCTCCTGCGGAACTTGCCCAGGACGGCGCGGCTCAGGCTCCGGCATTGTTGGCGGGCGCTCCAGGCGGGCAAGGACAGCGTCGCCTGCCGCCTGTTCGACAACGAGGCGTTGCGCCCCGGCGATGCGCCTGTCGACCTGATCTTCGAAGCCCGGGTTCGCCGCGACAAGCGGGGCAAGATGGAAGGGGCCTTCGGCATTTTGCGCGACGAATCCGAGCATGGCAGGCTCGAGCGTCTGAAGGACGAGATCGTCTCCGTTCTCGGCCATGAGTTGCGGACGCCGCTGACCGCCATCCGCGGTTCGCTCGGCCTCCTCCCCGGTCTTCTGGATCACCCGCCATCCGATGCGGCGGTGCAGTTGCTGGAAAGCGCCGGGCGAAATGCCGAGCGCCTCGCCCGGATGATCGACAACCTGCTCGATCTGGATCGTCTGGAGAGTGGTGTCGTCCCGTTTGTGCCTGCCCGCTTTTCCCTCGCTTCCTTTCTGAGTGTCACCGTCGCCGCCCATCGCGAGGCAGCCGACGCGGCCGGCGTCAGAATGCAGGTGCTCACGCCTTCGACAGACTTCGACTGTCTTTGCGATGCTGCAAAGCTGCGCCAGGCCATGGACTGTCTGATCGCCGAAGCCATCAAATCCTCGCCGGTCGGCGGCTCGGTCGAGTTCGCCATTCGGGCCATCGCCGATCGCGCCTGGATCGAGGTCGCCCATAGCGGGTTCTGCTTTCACGCCATGCCGGTCGCCACCGTTCTCGAAAGACCCGGGCATGCCGACAGCGCTGCTTCGAGGCATGGCTGCGGCGGTGGTCTCGGCCTCGCTATCGTCAAGCGTCTGATCGATGGGCAGGGAGGCGTCGTGGAACTCGGAGCCGAACGCAAGAATGGCGGGTGCCTGCGCATCGGCCTGCCGTTGGCCGCCTGAGCCATGCTGGGCCCGACGGCCAATCGATTTCGATCGACAGGGGACAGCGGTCAGCGCCGGGCAATGTCCCGGGTGGTCGCCGTGGAGGATGATCCCGATATTCGTGCCGTGATCGAACTGGCTCTGGGCCACGTCGGCGGGCTCGCCGTCACCTGCTGCGACTGTGGTCACGCAGCGCTCGAAGCATTGCCGGCGATCGATCCGGATCTCGTGCTCCTCGACGTCATGATGCCGGGCATGGACGGCCTCGAGACCCTGGCACGGCTGCGCCTCGATCCGCGCAATCGCCTGGTTCCGGTGGTCTTCATGACTGCCAGGATCCAGCCCCATCACCGCGCCGACTATCTGGCACGTGGTGCACTGGGCGTCATCGCCAAGCCCTTCGATCCCCTCACATTGGCGCAACAGCTGAGGCTACTTCATGCCGCCGTCGTCCCTTCGTCCACTTGATCCGCTGGCTGAGCTCAGGGAACGCTTCGCGGCCCGCACCCAGGATCGCCTCGCGTGCATCCACGAGCTCGCCACAGCATGGCGGGCCGGGCGAGGGAGCGGCCAACTGGACGAGCTGAGGCGCGAGGCGCATCAGCTTGCCGGCTCTGCCGGCACGTTTGGATTCCTCGCTCTGGCGGAGACTGCGGCGGCGCTGGAGGCGGCAGCCGAGCAAGGCAATCCTCCCTCCGCCAAGATCGAAACGCTCCTGACCGAATTGACGGCCTGCGCAAAATGTCTGGTCACCGCATGACCTGCCGCCCGACAGCAGACATGCGGTTGGACCTCCTGTGTGAGGGCGGCCGCTACTGATTGCCGGAATCGCGACCGGGGACGTCGTGGAGGCACGATAGTCGCATAGTGGCGCGTCCATCGCTAAGCGTGCATTGTGTCAGTTGTCCGTTGCAGCCGATGTTCCCTCGAGCCGGAGCATGCGGCGGCCCGGTGCAACGACCCTGTCCGGCCTTCACAGTTCGCGTGAGATATGGTGCCTCTGATCACAGTCCTGCCCATGCATGGCGGCGCACCGCCTGCCTCCGGCCCCATGCCTTCACTGGCTCATTCGATCCGCCATCGGGGCAGCTGAGTTCATGGCATTTGCGGACCTGCGGTCTTTCATGGCGCATCTCGAGGCGCGCGGCCGGTTGGTCCGCGTGGCGGAGCCCGTTTCGACAGAACTCGAGATGACCGAGATCCAGACCCGACTGCTTGCCGAGCAGGGTCCTGCCGCGCTTTTTACCAAGGTCGAGGGAACGAGCCTGCCGGTGCTCGTCAACCTCTACGGCACGGTCGAGCGTGTTGCCTGGGGCATTGGCCGAGAGCCGAATGAGTTGCGTGCCGTCGGCGAGATGCTCGCGTTCTTTCGTCAGCCGCAGCCGCCCGACAGCTTCAGGGAGGCGCTCGAGATGGCGCCGCTCATGAAGGCGGCACTCGCCATGCGACCGAAACACGTCGCCCGCGCCAGCTGTCAGGAGATCGTCTGGCGTGGCGCCGAGATCGACCTCGGCCGCCTGCCGGTCCAGACCTGCTGGCCCGGCGAGCCGGCGCCACTGATTACCTGGCCCCTGGTGGTGACCAGGGGGCCGGGCAGCAGCCGCGAGGATGGTTTCAATCTCGGCATTTACCGGATGCAGGTCCTGGAGCACGACCGGACCATCATGCGCTGGCTGAAGCATCGCGGGGGTGCCCAGCAGCATCGCCGCTGGAAGGAGGAACGGCGGGAGCCCCTGCCAGCGGCCGCCGTCCTCGGCGCCGACCCCGGCACCACGATCGCTGCGGTGACGCCGGTGCCGGAGACCATGTCGGAATACCAGTTCGCGGGCCTCCTGCGTGGTCAGAGGGTCGAGCTGGTCGACTGCGTCAGCCAGCCGCTCAAGGTGCCGGCGACCGCCGAGATCGTCATCGAAGGCGAAGTCAGCCTCGACGAGACCGCCGACGAGGGGCCCTACGGCGATCACACCGGCTATTACAATTCGGTCGAGCCTTTCCCCGTCTTCCGGGTCACAGCCATCACCATGCGTCGCGATCCGATCTACCACTCGACTTTCACCGGTCGGCCGCCGGACGAGCCCTCCGTGCTTGGTGAGGCGCTGAACGATGTGTTCGTGCCACTCCTCCAGCAGCAGTTCCCCGAGATCGTGGATTTCTGGCTGCCGCCCGAGGGCTGCTCCTATCGCGTCGCGGTCGTATCCATCAGGAAGGCCTACCCGGGCCACGCCAAACGCATCATGATGGGCGTCTGGTCCTACCTGCGGCAGTTCATGTACACGAAGTTCGTCATCGTCGTGGACGACGACATCGACGCCCGTTCGTGGGTCGACGTGATCTGGGCGATCTCGACCCGGGTCGATCCCGGTCGCGACCTGACCGTCGTCGACGGCACGCCGATCGACTATCTCGACTTCGCATCGCCCGAATCAGGCCTCGGCGGCAAGCTCGGCATCGATGCGACGAACAAGTGGCCCCCGGAGACCCGGCGCGAATGGGGCACCAAGATCCGCATGGCCGAGGACATCGTCGAGAAGGTGACGAAAAAGTGGCAGCGCTATGGCCTGCCTGGCAGCGGCCGATCGATCTGGCGATGACGGGCAAGGCCTCGCATATCGACCATGAGGCGCTGCTGCCGGCGGTCGGCGACGCGGTGCGGGCCGCGGGCGGGATCGCCATGGAGCATTTCGGCCGGCAGGGCAGAAGCTGGGAAAAATCCCCCGGACAACTGGTCACCGAGACCGATCTCGCCGTCGACCGGCACCTGCATGCGGCGCTCTGCGCGCTGGTACCCGCCGCGGCGTGGCTCTCCGAGGAGAGCGCCGATGACGGCCGGCGCCACGATGCCGACCTCGTCTGGGTGGTCGATCCGATCGACGGCACGCGCAGCTTTGCCGCCGGCAAGCCGGAATTCACCATCTGCGTCGCCCTGGTGGCCGGCGACAGGCCGGTACTCGGCAGCCTCCTCAATCCGGCGACGGGCGAGCATTTCGAGGCGGTGGCCGGGCGGGGGGCCACGCTGAACGGGCGGGCCCTGAAGGTTCGCGAGCCGGCGTTCGGCGCCGCTGCGCGGATCGTGCTCAGCGCCGGCGAGCGGCGGACCCGCGACTTCCGGCCCATGCTGCCCGAGGCCGAGCTCAGCACGATCGGTTCGCTCGCCTACAAGATGGCGCTGGTCGCTGCCGGCCGGTTCGATGCCTACTTCTCCTGGCGCTACAGTCACGACTGGGACATCGCGGCGGCCATGCTGGTGCTGGCGGAAGCCGGCGGCATGGTTTCCGACCGCTCGGGCGGCGCCCTGCTTCTGAACCGCGCCTCGCCACGCCATGCCGGGCTGCTCGCCGCCCCGCCCCTCCTGCATCGTGATCTCGTTGCCCGCTCGCTACGGGCGCTCGCCAGCGTCGCCGGGCCGGACGGGACCGTCTTGCCGACAGCGACACGGACAGGATAAGCGAAGCGCCCGGAAGCGACTCGTCGGTGTCCGTTGTTAACGCAAGCTTAGGGAACGAGATGCACACTCTGAAGGCCGAGCAGCTGGAGCGACTGGCCGAGGCCACCATGCTGGCGCTCGGCAGCGCCCCGGAGGAAGCCCGGATCGTCGCCGCTCATCTGGTGCTGGCCAATCTCAGCGGCCACGACAGCCATGGGGTGGGCATGCTGCCGGACTATGTCCGGCTCGTGCAGGCGGGGTTGATCGTGCCCAATCAGGAGATCCTGACGCTGGTCGATTTCGGTGCCCTCATGGTCTTCGACGCACGACGCGGCGTCGGGCAGCGGGTGATGGAGGCAACGACCGCAGCCGCGATCGAGCGCGCACGGGGCCAGGGGGCGGCCGTCTTCGGCACCCGGGACTGCGGGCATATCGGACGGGTCGGGCACTACGCCGAGCAGTGTGCCGCCGCCGGCATGACCGGCATCTTCTTCGTCAACGTGGCGGACCACCTGGCCTTCCAGGCGCCCTTCGGCTGCAGCGACGCAAGGCTCGGCACCAATCCCTTCGCCATCGCCATGCCGGGCACCGCCGGCCCCGCCGCGGTGCTCGACATGGCCACCAGCGCCATCGCCTTCGGCAAGGCACGAGTGGCGAGGAACAAGGGGGTGCCGGTGCCGGAAGGCTCGGTCATCGACGACGCCGGGCGACCGACCACCGATCCCACGATGCTGGTCGACGAGCGCAAGGGCGCCCTTATGGCCTTCGGCCAGCACAAGGGCTCCGGGCTCGCCGTGTTCTGCGAGCTGCTCGGCGCGGCGCTGACCGGCGGCCGGACCATCCAGCCGGCGGAGGAGACATCCGGCGGCATCCTGAACAGCGTGCTCGGCATCGTGATCGACAATGCGCGCATGGGCGACCCGGCGGCGATCATTGACGAGGTGGAATCTGTCAAGGACTGGATTCGCGCCTCGCCGCCGGCACCCGGCTTCGACAAGGTGCGCCTGCCCGGCGAGCCGGAGCTGGAGAGCCGCGAAAGCCGTGGGAGGTCGGGCATTCCGCTCGATGCGAAGAGCGTCGACGATATCCTGGGGGCGGCGATCGCCGCCGGCGTCGATCCGGCGCTCGTCGATGCGACCCGTGCCGCCTATGCAGCCTGAGGACATCTGCCCATGACCTGCCAGACCGAACAGGCGAGTGCTGGAGGCCGACCGGGGTGACCGAGCGGATCGAATGCGTCGTCGTGGGCGCCGGCGTGGTCGGCCTTGCAGTCGCCGCCGCTCTGGCGCGATCGGGGCGCGAGGTGATCGTGCTCGAGCGCCATGGGCTCATCGGCAGCGAGACGAGCTCGCGCAACAGCGAGGTCATCCATGCCGGCATCTACTACCCGACCGGCAGTCTCAAGGCGCGGCTGTGCGTCGCCGGCAAGCAGGCGCTCTATCGCTACTGCGGCGAGCGGGGCATCCCGCACCGCCAATGTGGCAAGCTGATCGTCGCCACGAGCGAGGGCCAGCTCGCCGAGCTCGAGCGCATCCGCCTGAAGGCCGCCGAGAACGGCGTCACCGATCTCGAGCACTGGGATGCCGCGAGGGCCAGGGAGCTCGAGCCCGAGCTTTCCTGCACCGGGGCACTCTGGTCGCCGTCCACCGGGATCATCGACAGCCACGGCCTGATGCTCGCCTACCAGGGCGACATCGAGGACGGCGGCGGCATGATCGCCTTCAACGCCAGCCTGGAGCAGGCCCGCGTGACCGGTGACGGGTTCCACCTCGAGGTGGGCGGCGATGCGCCGATGGAGCTCGAATGCGCGGTGCTCATCAACAGCGCCGGGCTCGAGGCACCCGACATGGCAAGGCGGATCGCGGGCTATGATCCTGCCC
>JAUIID010000027.1 GCA_030431615.1 Alphaproteobacteria bacterium | reverse complement strand
CCAGGCCGAAATTGTCCCACTCGACCGCCTTGAAGACGGCGATCATCGCCGGCAGCGGCACGGAGTTGAGGTAGTCGCCGAAGCGCTGGGCGGTGATGTTGTCGAGGTTGATGTCGACATTCTCGGAGGTGAAGTTGCGCACGCTCGTGGTCAGCATGCGCTCGAGCCGGTCGAACACCACCTCGAGCATCGGCAGGCGCTCGTAGGTGACGTCGTTGGAGTTGATCAGCGCCAGGATGCCCTGGCGCTCGTCGTCGTCCTTGTCCTGCCCGGTGCCGAGCAGGCTGTCGATCTCGTCCTGATTGAGGACCCGGCTGGCCGGGCCGGCTGCGGTCGGGGTGGCGCCGTCGGCGTCGTCCGGGCCGTCCTCGTCCCATTCGGTGACCTGGATGTCGGGCTCGTCGGACGACGCCGCCGGTCTGCCGGTCATCGCCGCACCCGCCGGGTCCCTGATGTCCCGATCCATCCCGTCATCGGTCGGCGCCCTTCACCACGTCCCGCCATCTCCACCATCGCCGGCCCCGCTACTGGACCAGCATTTCCTTGACGAGGACGTCCTCGACGCGGGTGGGCTGGACCGCGAAGTTCACCCGGGTGGCGAGCTCCTCCTTGAGCCGCTGCAACCCGCCGGAGCCGCTCACCTCGTCGACGGTGAGCGCCCGAAGATAGAGCTGGAAGCTGTCCATGATCCGCGGCATCAGGGCCTTGACCCTGGTCGCCACATCCTCGCTGGCGACCTCGAGCGCCGCCCGGAGCTTGAGAAAACGGATGCGCTGGCCGCCGGACTGCAGGTTCACCAGCACGTCCGGCATGTCGACGAAGACCACGGCCTGCGCCGCGTCGCCATGGCCGTCCCCGCCATGGCCGTCGCCTGCATGACCGTCCGCGGCGGGAGCGTGCGCGCCGGCTTCGTCGGCTGCCAGGTCGGCCGATGCACCGCCGCCGAGCAGGCCGAGGAACCAGGCCACACCGCCGGCGCCGCCGAACAGCAGCACCAGCCCGATGGCGCCGAAAAGCAGGAGCTTCTTCTTGCCCGACTTCGGCTTGCCCTCAGCCTCGACCTCGTCCGTCGTCTCATCGGCCATGCTGGAATCCGTCCTCGGCATCTGTCGTGACCGCCTTTGTAGCCCCGACCGGTTAACGAACTCTTGCGAGCGCCCCGGCCGGCCGGTCGCGAGCTGCCGACCCGGCAGGAATTGCCCGGTCGAAATTGCCGGTGCCGGGCACCCCGCGTCGCCGAACCGTACCGTCCGCCCGGCATCCGCCGACTGGCACGAGGCATGCATGAGGTCCGGCGACACAGGCCCATGGGCCGCAGCGAATCGGATCGCATGGACAATACGAGCTACGTGGCGCTGAGCCGACAGGTCGCCCTCGAACGCCAGATGGCGGTCGTGGCGGGCAACATCGCCAACATGAACACCGACGGGTTCAAGAACGAGCAGGTGCTGTTCGAGGACGTGCTCGAGCGTGCCGGCGAGGCCGGCCGCGTCGCGTTCGTCCGGGATTCCGGCCTGATCCGCGATCCGGCCCCGGGGCCGATCGAGACGACCGGCAACCCGCTCGACCTCGCGATCAACGGCGAGGGCTACTTCACCGTCGAGACGCCGAACGGCCCCCGCTACACGCGGGCCGGCCATTTCGTCCTGGGTGCCGCCGGCGAGATCACCACGAGCGGCGGCCAGCCGCTGCTCGACGAAGGCGGCGGCACGCTGGTCGTGCCGCCCGGCAGCGGGCCGATCGAGGTGGCGCGCGACGGCACGGTCTCGACCGCCGACGGCATTCTCGGCCGGATCGGGCTCGTGCGCTTCGCCAATGAAGGCGGGCTCAGGCGCGAGGGAGCGAGCCTGATGCACACCGACCAGGCGCCGGAGCCGGTGCCTGTGCCCGATATCGCCCAGGGCCGGCTCGAGCGCTCGAACGTCCAGCCGGTGCTCGAGATGACCCGGATGATGGAGACCGTCCGCGCCTTCCAGAACACGCAGCGCCTGCTCGAGACGCATCACGAGATGGTCCGCCGGGTGATCGACGCCGCGAGCCAGGGCTGAGCCGGTGACCGAACCACAGGCCCACGTCCCGCCTTCATGGAGTAGTCCGCCATGCGCTCGATGAGCGTCGCCGCCACCGGCATGATGGCCCAGCAGCTGAATGTCGAGGTCATCTCCAACAACATCGCCAACATGACGACGACCGGCTTCAAGCGGTCGCGGCCGGAGTTCCAGGACCTGCTCTACCAGACGCTGCGGCGCGGCGGCTCCGCCTCGTCGCAGGACGGCACGATCGTGCCGGCCGGCGTGCAGGTGGGCCTCGGCGTCAAGACGGCCTCGGTCTACCGGGTCATGGAGCAGGGCAACCTGGTCAACACCGAGAACCGCCTCGACATCGCGATCCAGGGCCAGGGCCACTTCATCGTCGAGCTGCCGTCCGGCGAGTTCGGCTACACCCGCTCGGGCAACTTCCAGCTGAGCCCCGACGGCGAGATCGTCACCGCCGACGGCTATCCGGTGAGCCCCGGCATCGTCGTGCCGCCGGACACGGTCGAGGTCTCGATCAACGCCGACGGCATGGTCACGGCCAAGATCGAGGGCGAGATCGCCCTTCGTGACCTCGGTCAGCTGGAGCTCGCCACCTTTGTCAACCCGACCGGGCTCGAGGCAGTCGGCGACAATCTCTTCCTCGAGACCGAGGCCTCGGGCGGGGCCGCCTTCGCCACGCCCGGCACGGCCGGCTACGGCTCGGTGCTGCAGGGCTTCCTCGAAAGCTCCAACGTCAACCCGGTGCAGGAGATCACCAGCCTGATCACCGCCCAGCGGGCCTACGACATGAACTCCAAGGTGATCTCCGCCTCCGACGAGATGATGATGACGGTGACCCAGCTGCGATGACCCTGCACCTCCCAACGATCCGCATGCCCGCCCTCCGGCTCTGGCCGCTCGTGGCCTGGCTCGTCGCCGCCGCGGCCGCAACCCCGGCCCCGGCCGCCTCCTGGCTGGCGCCGGGCGAGCCGCTCACCGAGGCGCATCTGGCGGCCCTGGTCGAGGCGGCGCTGCCCGGGGACGGCGACGGGTACGAGCTGAGCTTCACCGCCCCCCTGCTGCCGCTGACCAACCCGGCCGCGAGCCGCGCCAGCCTGGAGCTGGTCGATCTGCGCTTTGATGTGCGCAGCGAGCGTTTCCTCGGCGGCCTTTTCGTCCGGCTCGAGACCGGCGAGCAGCGGATTCTCGATATCAGCGGGCGGGCCCAGGTCATGGCCGAGGTCATGGTGCCGACGCGGCCGGTGGCCGCCGGCGAGCGCCTCGATCCCGCCCTGCTGGAGCCGGCGCTGGTGCCGGCGCGCCTGCTCCGGGCGGACGCGCTGAACACGCTCGACGAGCTCGACGGCACCGAAGCACGGCGGCGCCTAGCGGCCGGGCGGCCGATCCGGCGCGCCGATGTCCAGGCGACACGGCTGGTGCGGCGGGGCGAGGCGGTGGAGCTGCGCTATCGCGCCCCCGGCATCGAGCTCGTGACCCTGGGCCGTGCCCTCGAGGACGGGGCCAGGGGAGCCATCATCCAGGTCGCCAACCTCGACACCGAGCGGCAGCTCGTGGCCCGGGTGGTCGGCCCGCAACTGGTCGAGATCACCGGCCGGCAGGGCATCCGGCCATGAAGATGCGACCGCTCGGCAGTGCCCTTCTTGCCATGCTCTGGCTCGCCGGCTGCAACACGCTGGAACGGCTCGAGCAGGTCGGCAAGCCGCCCGCGCTGCAGCCGGTCGAGAACCCGGTCGAGCGACCCGGCTACCAGCCCGTCTCGGTGCCGATGCCGCCGCCCGAGGAGAACCGGAGCGCCGGCGCCAACTCGCTCTGGCGCGAAGGGGCGAGCGGCTTCTTCCGCGACCAGCGTGCCCGGCGCGTCGGCGACCTGATGACCGTCGCCGTGGTCATCGACGACCGCGCCGAGCTCTCGAGCGAGAGCACGCGCAGCCGTGCCAATTCCGACCAGCTCGGCATCCCGAACTTCTTCGGCTACGAGAGCAAGCTCGACAAGATCTTCCCGAGCGCCGTCGATCCGAGCGCCCTGGTCGGCGCCACGAGCGACATGTCGAACCAGGGCCAGGGCGGCACCAACCGGCAGGAGACGATCGAGTTCAACATCGCCGCGATCGTCACCCAGGTCCTGCCCAACGGCAACATGGTGATCGACGGCAAGCAGGAGATCCGGGTGAACTTCGAGGTCCGGGAGATCTCGATCGCCGGGATCGTCCGGCCCGAGGACATCACGCCGCAGAACACCATCAGCCAGGACAAGATCGCCGAGCTTAGGGTCGGCTATGGCGGCCGCGGCCAGATCACCGACGTCCAGCAGCCGCGCTACGGCGCCCAGGTGCTCGACATCATCCTGCCGTACTAGGGGTGCTGCTCAGCGGTCTGGTTCAGCGATGCGGGGCCCGGCGCAGGAAGCCGGCGCCCGGCAGGTTGTCGAGGAAGCCCTGCAGCTTGCCGCTGAGCTGGCCGAAGCGCATCACGTTCTCGATCCGCCGGTCGAGGAAGGCCCAGGTATCGGCGTGGCCCGGCGAGTGGTCCTCGAGCCAGTAGAGGAAGGTCGAGGTGAGGACGGCGCCGAGCGTCGCCCGCCGGCTGTAGTAGCTGAACGTGCGGCTTCCGCCGTCGCCGCCGAAGCCGGCGGCGTCCCAGATGCGGTCCAGCGTGCGCCAGAAGGCGCGGCCGCCCACGACCAGGTTGCGCGGTGTGCCACGCGCCACGGCGGCCCGCCGCAGGGCCTCCTTGTGCTCGCCCAGGACCTCGAGCCGGCAGCGGATCAGCCTGGCGATGCGCTGGCGGACCGGCAGTGCCGCGAGGCCCGAGGGGTCGGCCGTCTCGAGCATCTTCCTGTCGGTCCAGTCGTCCAGCCAGGCGATCAGGCTGTCGCCGCCTCGGGGAAAAAGGCGACGGGCGGTAGCCCTGTCGACGCCGAGGTCGCTCGCCGCCTGGAGCAGCGTGCGCCGGCTCCAGCCGTCGAAGGCAGCATGGCCCAGCACCGCCTCGAGGATCGCGTCCTTCTGGGCCACCCGACCGGCAACCGCGTCGTCGTCGATCTCGTCGTGCGCAGCCTTGCCGTCGGTCGGCTCGTCGCTGGCGGGCTCGGTCATGAGTCACTCCTCGGGCGGGCATCGGCCGATGGCCGGCCCGCCACCGCGGGTTCGTCGAGATAGGCGCTCAGCCGGGCCAGCTCGCTGTCGAAGGCGAGATGGCGGGGCGACGCCAGGCGATCGAGATAGAGGACACCGTCCAGGTGATCGACCTCGTGCTGCAGGATGCGGGCGAAGAGCCCCTTGGCCTCGCGCTCGACCGGCCGGCCTTCCCCGTCGATGGCGGCGAGGCCGACGCTGTAATGCCGCGGCACGAGCCCGCGCAGGCCCGGTATCGAGAGGCAGCCCTCGAAGGCCGCCTCGCGGCGGTCGCCGAGCGGCGTCAGCACCGGGTTGATCAGGACGAGCGGCTCGGCCAGGCGGTCGACCTCACCCTCGCCGGGCTCCAGTGCCAGGAGCACCCGAAGCCCGCTATAGACCTGGGGGGCGGCAAGGCCGAGGCCCCTCGCATCGGCCAGGGTCTCCGTCATGTCCCGGACCAGCGCCCGCACCTCGGCATCGGCCGGGTCCGCCACCGGGCGGGCGGGCTCGAGCAGGACGGGGTGGCCGAGGAGGGCGATCTTGCGCAGCGTCATGGGGAATAGGTAAGGGTGCCGGGGCCGGCGAAAAGGGTGCGAGGGCGAAATGCCCTCTCCCGGCGGACTGCGGCACCCCTTGCCCGGCCGGCCGATTTGGGTTATCCACCGGCTCCGCCCTCTGGGGAGGGAACCCCTTTTGTCGCCCTGCCGAATAGGACCGGAGGCAAGGCGAGCCAGCACGGGAGAACGGTCATCGTCGAAGTTCAGGTGCGTGACAACAATGTCGATCAGGCGCTCCGCGCGCTGAAGAAGAAGATGCAGCGCGAGGGCCTGTATCGGGAGATGCGCATGCGGCGGCATTACGAGAAGCCGTCCGAGCGCCGCGCCCGCGAGAAGGCCGAGGCGATCCGCCGCTACCGCAAGCTGATGCGCAAGCGGGCCGAACGCGACGAGGTGTGAGCCGATAGAGGCTCGCTCCCGCTTCGGGAAGTGACAAAGGGCGTCCGGTCGGGCGCCCTTTTCGATTCCGGAACGCACTTGCCACAGCCTCCGCCATCAGCACTATCCGCTCTGCGCCGCCCCGTTCTCCACGCCGCCCCCTTCTCCACAAGGACCGAGAAGCACCCGATGTCGCAAACCGCCAGACGCGCCGCCCTTGCCATCGCAGCCGCTCTCATCTCCGTATCAGCGTCGGCCGCGGATCGTATCGAAGGACGGGTCGAGGCCGGCGGTGCGCCGATTGCCGGTGCGGACGTGACCCTTTGGCTGGCGGGGCCGCAAGCTCCGCGCAAGCTCGGCGAGGCGACGACGGATGACGACGGTCGCTACGACCTCGAGATCGCCAATGGCGGCGATGACGCCGGCGTGCTCTACCTGAGTGCGGCGGGCGGCGAGGCGCGGTCGGCGGCCGCCAAGGGGCCCAATCCGGCGACGTCATTGCTGGCCGTGCTGGGGACCGAGGCCCCGGAGCACGTGACCATCAACGAGCTCACCACGGTGGCCTCCGCCTGGGCCGGCGCGCAGTTCCTGGACGGCAACGGGTTGCGCGGCAATGCGCTCGGACTGCGGATCGCCGCCGGCAACGTGCCGAGCCTGGTGGATCTCGAAACGGGCGGCCTGGGGCCGGTCATCGTGAACCCGCTGAACGGGCCACGGACCACGACCCTCGCCAGGATGAACACGCTGGGGCTCCTGCTCTCGGCCTGCATCACGGCGATTCCGGACGCCTGCGCCAGGCTCTTCGACGCGGCCACGCCGCCGGACGGAACGGCACCGACCGACACGCTTTCCGCGGCACGGAACATTGCCCGCCATCCCTGGCACAATGCTGCCAGGCTCTTCGGGCTCCTGGATGCATTCTATCCGGTCCCGGAGGGCAAGCGGTACCGGGACGTATCCCTCGTCCCCTACCTCGCCTTCGCGCCCAGTGCGTGGACGCTGTCGCTCGTCCATGCCGGCGGCGGCTTCTTCGCGGTTGGCGGTGCTGCCATCGATGGCGAGGGGAACTTCTGGACCAACAACAACTGGCTGGTCGGCTCGCAGACCACGATCTTCCAGCAGTTCGGCGGCGGCGTCGGCAAATTCGCGCCGGACGGCAAGCCGCTCTCGCCGGCGATCACGGGCTATCGCGGCGGCGGACTCGACAGTCCCGGCTGGGGCATCGCCATCTCCACCGATGACAAGGTCTGGGCCACCAACCTGATCGGTCGCACGATCTCCCTGCTGGACCGGAGGACGGGAGAGCCCCTTTCGCCCGAGGCCGGCTACGACTTCGACGGCAAGCTCGCCGAGATGCAGGGCATCATCGTCACCCCGAAGGGCGATGTCTGGACCGTCGACAACGGCAACGACCAGATCGTCCACCTTCCCGGGGGCGATGTCTCGAAGGGCCGCATTCTCGGCCGCACGGTCGACGGCAAACCCGTGGATGGCACGCTGCAGGTGAAGGAACCCTTCGGCATCGCCATCGACCAAGAGGACCGGATCTGGATCACCAACAGCGGCTCCAACACCGTCACCCGCTTCACGGCCGGCGACCCTGGCAATGCCGAGGAAATCGAGGTCGGCTACAGCCCGCACGCCATTGCCATCGACAGCCAGGGCAATGCCTGGGTCGGCAACCTTGTCGGGCATCCTGGCACGCTGGAGAAGCTGGCGCTGGTCAAGCAGAAGCTCGAGAGCGAGGCCGAGGCGCTCGCCGGCTCGATGTCGGCCGACCAACGGGCGGCCAACATGTGGGTCGATCTTTGGGACATCATCAGCGAGTTCCCCGGCGGCGATGTCTCTATGATCCGCCCCGATGGCACGGTGCTGGGCCCCTACAATGCAGGGGGCAGCATCACCGGGCCCTGGGGTGTTGCCATCGACGGCAATGACAACGTCTGGATCGCGAGCTCCACGAGCCATTCCGTCACCCAGCTCTGCGGCGTGCGCACGGAAACCTGCCCGCCGGGTGCCGCGACCGGCGATCCGATCTCGCCGCAGGGCGGCTATATCGGCGGCCTGCAGACCATCTCGGCCCTCGCCCTCGATCCTGCCGGCAATGCGTGGGTGGCCAATAGCTGGAACGACACGGCGGCCGGATTCAGCGAGGTCCCGCCCGAGGCGCAATCCACGCAATTTTCCGCCAGCACCATGGTGGTCTTCCTCGGCGTGGCCAAGCCGGTGCGCACGCCCCTGATCGGCCCGGTCGAAGCGCCTTAGAGCGCCGCGGCGTCCCTCCAGCCCGAGGAGTGATCGTCCCCGTCGTCGCCGCCCGTCGGTTCACCGACGGGGTGGCGGGGGCAGGACGGTGCGCAGCTCGCGCTCGGAGACGCCGATTTCCAGCCCCTCGGGCAGGTAGCCGACCCTGATCCGGTGTCAGCGCGTCCTTGTGCCGTTCTCCAGGGTGCAGTCGACCACCTCGGCCGGCTCGACGAGGGCGGTCGGGGCAAAGGCAGTCGGGTCGGGGTGGGCAGAAGCGTCATCGGCGGCCGGCACCGTCAGGGCAAGAACGAGGCCGGCGAGCGTCGTGTTTCGAAGTCGTATGGGCAGTCCCTGGCGAGATCCTGGGGTGTAAGACGGAACGGGGTCAATCGGTCCCTCGGGCATGGGTGCCGGCCTTCCCGATACCCGGGATGGTGCCGCCCAGGCCGTCGCGCAGCCGGCGCGCCAGACGGAAGAACGTTGCCGCGTCGTCGCCCAGCACGGCCCGGATGGTGTCGTCGACCGACGCCCATACCTCGTCGATCGAGGCGAGCAGGCTGCGCCCCTTGTCCGTCAGTTCGAGAACGTTCTGCCGGCGTGATGCCGGATCGACCGCGCGCGTGATGTAGCCGGCGGTCAGCAGCCGATCCGTCATCGTGCTCATGCTGGCGGGGGTGACACTGAACGCCGAGGCGAGGTCGGCCTGGGAAACGGGGCCCATCCGGGCCAGCGCCTCGACCACGCGGGCCTGACGAGGCTGAATCCCGAGCGGCGCCAGCTTGCGACGCAGCTCCGCCTCGACGAGGTCGGCGCTGTGCAGGAGGCCGTGGAAATCGTGCGGCTTGATTTGCATGTTGATAGTTAATATGCTAATCGTTGTTTCGTTGCAAGGCGGTTCTCATGCTCCAGAGGATAACGACACCTTCCCTTTCTCCGTTCTTCGCCGCCGCTCTCGTGGCGGTCGGCCCGGCCGCCGCGCAGGCGGACGCGCCCGCCTGCACCATCGCCCCCTTCGACGATTGCGAGGGCCATGCGAACCTGCATGTCGGCTACCACTACCATGCCGTGACCGATTGCCTGTCGGGCGCGCCGACGACGCTGGCAGGAGTGGATGGCGACGTCGTGGCCGCGCATGGCGGGCAGATCGGCATCGCCATGGACGGCTATCCCATCTTCTCCCACCTGTTCGCCGATGGCCGGGCCCCGGAAGGGCTCGATGCCTGCCATGGGCACGAGACCGATGGCCTGCCCTACCACTACCACGCCGGTGCGGCGGGCTCGAACCGGATCCTCGGCTGCCTCAAGGCGGAAGCCGGCTGCGTGCTGGCGGACGCCGAAGCGGCCCGTGATGCGTCCGTGCGCCCGCCCCGTCCCCGATGAACAACGCAAGGAGGAACCCGTCATTGTCCGACCTCGCCACCTACGACCGGATTTCCCGCTTCAATCACTGGCTGATCGCCGCAGCAGTCATCTTCATGCTCTTCTTCGGCTTCTATCTGGCATACGGCGACCTGCCGCGTGAAGCCAAGGGCTCCCTGATCGGCATTCACAAGGCCATCGGCGTGCTGGTGCTGTGCTACGGGCTGTGGCGCGTGGCCTGGCGCCTGGTCCAGGGCTTCCCGGCCGGCATTCCGGGCATGCCGAAATGGCAGGAACGGGCGTCGAAGGCCGTGCACTGGGCGCTGCTTGCCGGGGTCGTGCTGATGCCGCTCTCGGGGCTCGTCGCCTCGGTCTTCCGGGGCCGCCCCGTCGATGTCTTCGGCTGGTTCGCCATCCCCGCCCTTGCGGAGATTCCCTGGCTCGCCGGTCTCGGCGGCGCGGTGCATGGCTGGACCGCCATCGCCCTGTCGCTGCTCGTCGCCGCCCACATGGCGGCGGCACTCAGGCACCATTTCATCGACCATGATGGCACGCTGGTGCGCATGGTGTCCGGTCGCCATGCGACGGCGAAGGGATAGGCCCGGCCGCTTCACCGCGCTGGCGTCTCCGATGGAGCGATACTTCCGCATGGCTTTCCGACCAGACCCGTCACCCAGAGGCGGACCGGGGCGGGCGTTCCTCGCCCTGGTTGCCGGGAGTGCTTTGGCACTGAGCGCCTGCGCCGGCGGGCCGGACCGTCGTCCACCCAGTCCCGGGGGCGAAGCGCCATCGGCGGCCGGCTACACGGGGTCCGCCGTCATGCCCGCAGCACTGTTCCTCGGTGCCATGGACGCCGACGGCGATCATCTCGTGGACGGCACGGAACTCGGGGGCGGCATCGATCACGAGTGGCAGCTGCTTTCGAAATCCGGTCCCGTGCGGCCGGTCTACTATGACACCTGGGCACGCTCCGCCCTCGGATCGGCCAGCGCGCTGCCGTCCTTCGCATCTTATGACCTCGATGGTGACAAGCTCATCTCGCGCGACGAGTTCGACGAGCGGCTGCGCCTGGCGTTCACGCAACTGGACGAGAATGGCGACGGGGTGCTCGAGCGCTCCGAGCTGGTCTTCTACGTCACGAGACCGGCCGGTCGGCGAACGCCTCCCCGCCAGGTCGCGGGTCCCCGACGACGACTGGACCAGGGCAGTGACGAGCAACAGCAGCACTGACTGCATAGGCGCATCGAAAGCCGGCCTTCACGAGCAGTTGCCGACGCTGGCGGCTACGCTCGCTGTCGTGGCGGCCCTCTGGCTGGCCTCGAGCCAGGGCTACTACGCCCTGGTCGGCAGGCTCGGTCTCGAGAACGGCTACGACGACGCGCCGCTCGTCTTTACGGCCTACTACGCGACCTGGACGGCGATCGCCCTGCTCTGGTTCCGCAATGCACTTGCGGCACGGCTCGCCCCCGGGATGGTCATGGCGGACGTCCGGGCGATGCTGCCGCTCCTCGTACTCTTCGCGCTCTTCACGGCACTCGTCCTGCCGGGCCTGCCGCCGGTCTCGGCCTGGCTGGCGCCGCCGAACCCGCCCGAGTTCATGTTCGCCTCGGGCTGGTACTACCTGCCCAAGTCGGCCGACATCCTGTTCCAGCAGGTCCTCGTCGCCTCGCTGATCCGCACGGCCGCCAGCCTGCGCCTCGGCCTGAAATCGATCGCCATCGGTCTCGCCGTCACGTTCGGCGGGTTTCATCTCCTGCTGGCGCTCGACGGCTTCTCCCCGTTCTACGTCGCGCGCTTCACGCTCGCCGCGACCCTCTTCGGCTTCGTGGCACCCTGGCTCTATCTGCGGACGGCCAACGGCTTCCGCTGGGCCTATTCCCTGCACTGGTCCTTCTACGCCCTCGACGCGACGATCACCCGCCTCGTCCTCGCCGCCCCGCCACCCCTGTTCTAAGCGTCCGGCGCCGGCTCAGCCCGGCACCTCCAGCCCGTGGGCGGCCAGCGCCGCCGCCTGCCGCTCGGCCAGCACGTCGACGTCAAAGTTCTCGATCAGCCCGAGGAACATCTGGTGCCAGTTGATCTCGGCATCGAGGTGGAGGAAGACCGAGCCGAGGCCGATGGCGGCGCGGTCCATGAAGACGAACTCGCGGGGCGGGGTGACGCCGCCGACCTCGCGCAGCCGCTGGTGCACCTTGCCGGCCACCTCGCGACCCTGCTGGCCGCTCGCCGTCTCGTGGATCAGCCGGGCGCGGTCCTCCATCAGCGGGCCGTAGAGGAAGACGGCCCACTCGTTGAGGACGTCGATGACCTCGTTGGTCAGGTTGCTGAAGCCCCAGCATTCGTAGGCGGCGACGGCGAGGTCGCGGTCGTTGCGCATCAGCGCCCAGAAGAGGTCGATGACGCCCTTGACGAAGCGCGGCGGGAAGATGCGCACGCAGCCGAAGTCGAGGAGGTTGATGTCGAGGTCGGGCCGCACGGTGTAGTTGCCGAGATGCGGGTCGCCGTGGATCACGCCGAAATTGTAGAACGGCACGTACCAGGCGCGGAACATGTTGAGCGCCAGCCGGTTGCGGGTCTCGGTCGAGGCGGCCTTGAAGTCGAGCAGGCGCACGCCCTCGAGCCAGTCCATGGTGAGCAGCCGGCCGGTCGAGAGCTCGCCGATCACCCTGGGCACGTGGACCTGCGGCTCGCCTTCGAGGATCCGGGCATAGAGCGCCATGTTCCGCGCCTCGCGGACATAGTCGAGCTCCTCGTGCAGCCGCGCCGCGATCTCCTCGTAGATGCGGTCCGGGTTGATCGCCCGGTCGTAGCGGCGATAGAGGGCAAAGATCAGCCGGAGCTGCCCGAGGTCGGCGTCGACCGCGGCGGCGATGTTCGGGTATTGCAGCTTGCAGGCGGCGGTCCGCCAGTCGGCCAGCACCACCTTGTGCACCTGGCCGAGCGAGGCGGCGGCCGCGGGCTCCAGCGGGAAGTCTTGAAAGTGCCTTGCCCAGTCCTCGCCGAGCTCCGCCCGCATCCGGCGGCGGACGAAGGGCTTGCCCATGGGCGGCGCGTTGCTCTGCAGCTGGGCGAGCTCGGCCGCATACTCAGCCGGCAGCGCCTCCGGAATGGTGGCCATCATCTGCGCCACCTTCATGAGCGGGCCCTTCAGCCCGCCGAGCGCCGCCCGGAGCTCGGACGCATGCTCCAGCCGGTCGGCGCTGCTGCTCGTGCTGCCGGTGAGGCGACGGCCGGCAAGCCGCGCCGCCTGGCCGGCCATGGTGCCCGAGACCTGCGCGTAGCGGCGAAACCGGCCGCCCATCGAGCTCTCGCTGTTGCGCCGGCCGGTCCCGCTCGGGCGCTCGCTCAAGCAGTGGCTCCCGCGGTCCCGGCGCCGGCGGCGTCCAGTTCCTGCTCGAGCTCCGCGATGAAGCCCTCGATGATGGCGAGCCCGCCCTGCCAGAAGGCCGGATCGGAGGCGTCGAGACCGAAGGGGGCGAGGAGCTCCTTGTGGCGAAGCGTGCCGCCCGCCCGGAGCATCTCGACATAGCGGGGCTCGAAGCCCTCGGGCGCCTTGGCGTAGAGCGCGTAGAGCGCGTTCACCAGGCAGTCGCCGAACGCATAGGCGTAGACGTAGAACGGCACGTGGACGAAGTGCGGGATGTAGCTCCAGTAGGCCCGGTACTCCTCCGGATAGGTGAACGCCGGCCCGAGACTCTCCTTCTGCACCTCCATCCAGATGTCGCCGAGCTCGTCCGGCGTCAGCTCGGCCTTCCGCCGCGCGTCGTGCACCCGCCGCTCGAACTCGCAGAACGCGATCTGGCGAACCACCGTGTTCAGCATGTCCTCGACCTTGCCGGCGAGCAGCACGCGGCGCTCGACCGGGCTCTTCGCCTGGGCGAGGAGGGCCCGGAAGGTGAGTTGCTCGGCAAAGACCGAGGCGGTCTCGGCGAGCGTCAAGGGCGTGCCGGACATGAGCAGGCCCTGGTCGGCAGCCAGGGTCTGGTGGACGCCGTGGCCGAGCTCATGCGCCAGGGTCATGACGTCGCGCGCCCGGCCCTGGAAGTTCATGAGCACGTAAGGGTGCACGCTCGGCACGACCGGGTGGCAGAAGGCGCCGCTGTCCTTGCCGGGCCGCACCTCGGCGTCGATCCAGCTCTTCTCGAAGAAGCTGTCGACGATTCCGGCGAGGCGCGGCGAGAAGCTGCGATAGGCGTCGAGCACGATGACCTTGGCGTCGTCCCAGCTCCGCCGCTGGTCGCTGTCCTCCGGGAGTGGCGCGTTCCGGTCCCAGAATTCGAGCTTGTCCAGCCCCATCCAGCGGGCCTTGAGCGCGTAGTAGCGGTGCGAGAGCCGGGGATAGGCGTCGCGAACGGCCGAGATCAGCGCGTCGACCACCTCGTCCTCGACCTGGTTGGCGAGGTTCCTGGACGAGATCGGCCGGGCGAAGTGGCGCCAGCCATCCTCGATCGCCTTGTCCTTGACCAGGGTGTTGGTGATCCGCGCACAGAGGCGGAGGTTCTTCGCGAGCACCTCGCTGATGGCCGTCGCGGCGTCGCGGCGGACGGCGCGGTCCTTGGCCGAGAGCTTGTCGAAGATCCCGGCACTGGTCAGCTCCTCGCCCCGGAACGGAAAGCGGAGTGCGGCCATGCTCTCGTCGAAGAGGCGCACCCAGGCGCTGCGGCCGGTGACCGAGCGCTCGTGCAGCACCTTCTCGATCTCGTCCGAAAGCTGATGCGGGCGAAAGGCCCGCACATTGGCGAGCCAGGGCCGGAAGCGGGCGAGCTCGGGCGAGGCCGCGATCCGCTCCTCGAGTACCGCGTCGTCGATGCGGTTCAGCTCGAGGGTAACGAAGAGCAGGTCGGTGTTGATCGCGTTGACCCGCTCCTGCACGCCCTGGAAGAAGCGGCCGACCCCGGCATCGTCGCGATTGCCGGCATGGCTGAGCGAAGCGAAGGCATAGACCCGGCCAAGCTGCTCCTGGACCACCTCGTAGCGCTCGATGAGGGTGGCGAGGCCCTGGCCGTCCAGCTCTTCGAGCCTGCCGGCATGCGCCTCGGCAATGGCCTTCGCCTCACCGGCGGCCGCCTCCAGGGTCGCCTCGATCGCCGGATCGTCGAAGCCGGCGAACAGGTCGGCGAGGTTCCAGCGCGGCGCGGTCGCCTCCGCTGCCGCGGCCCCGGCCAGGTCTGCGGCCGCCTGGAACCGCTGGTCCTTCGTCATCGAACTTCCCTTCAATCTGGACATGCCAGATATATGTGGCAGGGGTGGCAGGTCCAGCGAGCGGACCGACGGTCGCGGCGCGCCGTCGTGGATCGCGCGCAGGCCGTTGACGGATCAGGATGAGGCACAGTTTGACGATGTCGACCTTCAGGACCGAGACCAACCTGCTTGCGATGTTCGAGGCGCAGGCAGCGGCCGAGGGCGACAGCCCCTTCCTCTGGCAGAAGCAGGACGGGGTCTACCGCCCCTGGTCCTGGCGTCGGGTGGCGGCGGAGGCGGCGCACCTCGCCCGGGCCCTTCACCAGCTCGGGCTCGAGCCCGGCGACCGGGTCGTGCTGGTGGCCGAGAACCGGCCGGAATGGTGCATCGCCGACCTCGCGATCCTGGGTGCCGGCGGCATCACCGTGCCGGCCTACACGACGAATACCGAGCGGGACCACGCCTACATCCTCGGCCATTCCGAGGCGAGCATGGTGGTCTGCGCCGGGCGCAGCCTCGCCAAGCGCCTGATCGCCGCCATCAAGGAATCGCCCTCGGTGAAGGGGCTCCTCCTCATCGAGCCCATCGACGATCTCGGCGAGCTGCCGGTCCCCGCCACCACCTGGGCGGACGCGCTGGCGCTGGGCGAGCGCTCGCCCGCCGTGCCGGGTGCCGCGGCCATCCAGCCCGACGACGTCGCCTGCTTCATCTACACCTCGGGCACCGGCGGGACGCCCAAGGGGGTCATGCAGACCCATCGCAACATCCAGAGCAATCTCGAGGGCGCCACCGAACTCCTCAGCCATATCGGGCTGGGCAACAAGGAGACCTTCCTCTCCTTCCTGCCGCTGTCGCACTCATACGAGCACACGGC
This sequence comes from Alphaproteobacteria bacterium, assembly GCA_030431615.1. Classification (GTDB taxonomy): domain Bacteria; phylum Pseudomonadota; class Alphaproteobacteria; order Geminicoccales; family Geminicoccaceae; genus SLRI01. The sequence goes on along the minus strand of JAUIID010000027.1, from coordinate 21,185 downwards.
GGGGCAGTTCTTCCCCATCTCGCTGGGTGCCGAGATCTACTACGCCGAGGGGGTCGAGACGCTTTCGACCAACCTCGTCGAGGCGAAGCCCACCATCCTGACCTGCGTGCCGCGCCTCTACGAGGTGCTGCGCCAGAAGATCCTGACCGGCGTCAACCGGCAGGGCGGGCTCAAGAAGCGCCTGTTCGAGCAGGCCGTCGCCATCGGCACGCGGCGCTACGATCAGGGCGGCCGCCTCGGGCCCGTCGACGCCATGGCCGACGCGCTGCTCGAGCGGCTGGTCCGGACCAAGGTCAGCGAGCGCTTCGGTGGCCGGCTGAAGGCAATGGTCTCGGGGGGTGCGCCGCTCAACTACGAGGTCGGGCTCTTCTTCGCCTCCCTCGGCCTGCCGGTGCTGCAGGGCTATGGCCAGACCGAAGCCGCACCGGTGATCAGCGTCAACGTGCCCGGCCGGGCCAAGCTCGACACGGTCGGCCCGCCGCTGCGCGGCGTCGAGATCCGGTTCGCCGAGGACGGCGAGATCCAGGTGCGTGGTGCGAATGTCATGAAGGGCTACTGGAAGGACGAGGAGAACACCTCCCGGACAGTCGTCGACGGCTGGCTGCACACGGGCGATGTCGGGGTGCTCGACGCCGACGGCTACCTCAAGATCACCGATCGCAAGAAGGACATCATCGTCAACTCGGGCGGCGACAATGTCTCGCCGCAGCGCGTCGAGGGCATCCTGCTGCTCGAGCCGGAGATCGGGCAGGCCCTGATCTACGGGGACCGCAGGCCCTATCTCGTGGCGCTGATCACGCCGGACCCGGCCTTCATCCAGAGCTTTGGGCGGCAGGCCGGCAAGAGCAGGGATCTGGCAGTGCTGGCCGAGGACCCGGATTTCCGGCAGCAGATCGGCGAGGCGGTCAAGCGCGCCAATGCCAATCTCTCGGCGATCGAGCGGATCCGCAGGTTCGAGATCATGCCCGAGGTGTTCAGCGTCGAGAACGGCCTCATGACCCCAACCATGAAGCTGCGCCGGCCGCACATCATCGAGCGGCACCGCGCCCTGCTCGAGGGCCTCTACACCGCCGGGAAGTAGCGCCGCCGGCAGGCAGTGCCGCCGGCGGCGCGTCGACTACTCCTTCACGGCTTCGAGCATCGCCTCCAGCATGACCGTGCCGTCCTCGCCGAAACGCTCGGCGATCAGGGCGGTCACCGCCGGCTGGGCGGCGGTGCGGAACTCCTCGAGCTCGGCCGCACCCAGCGCATTGACGTTCATGGCCGCGGCCAGCGCCGGCAGGCCCTTGTCCGAGGCCTCGATGATCCGCGAGATGCCGCGGCCGGCATCGACCGCGACCTTGGCGGCGTAGTCGATCACATAGCGCTCCTCGTCGGTCAGGCCGTCGTAGAACTCGGCGTTCACCAGCCAGACATAGGGCGTGATGATGTGGTTGGTGATCGTCAGGTAGTCCTGCACCTCCTGGAACTTGGCGAAGGCGATGATCGGGATCGGGTTCATCTGGCCGTCGGCGACGCCGGTCTGCAGCGCCGTGTAGACCTCGGCCCAGGGCAAGGGCGTCGGCTGGCCGCCGAGCGAGCTGATGATCGCCTCGTGGGTCGGCAGGGTCATGGTGCGGATCTTCAGCCCTTCCATGTCGGCCACCGAGGTGATCGGCCGCTTGGAGTTGCTGATCGCGAAGAAGCCGCCGGAATCGAGCAGGCCGAGCACCTTGACGCCGGTCTTCTCCTCGATGTCGGCGGAGAGGAGCTGGCCGAATTCGCTCTCGAGGTTCATCACCTCGTGCGCCTTGGCGATGTTGGGGAAGGCGAAGGGCACGTCGAAGATGCCGATCAGCTCGTAGTGCGGGGCGAGGCCGCCGGCCGAGTTGATCGAGCTCTCGACGAGCCCGTCCTTGACCATTTGGATGACCTCGTCGTCCTTGCCGAGCTGGCCGTTCGGGAAGAGTTCGATGGTCACCGAGCCGTTGGTGCCACTCTCGACCAGGGACTTGAAGACCGACGCCATGGCGCCGGAGTGGCTCTCGAAGGGGCTCTCGGGATTGAGGTGCGCGATGCGCATCACCTTCTGGGCGAGGGCCGGCGTCGCCACGAGGCAGAGGGCGGCCGCGGCGAGCAATGCCGTTCTGGTCAATCGCATGGCGGTTCTTCCTTTTCTTCGGATTGCAGGAGTGGCCCGGCGCTCAGCGCAGGCCGAGGAGGCGTGGCACGAAGAGGGTGAGGTCGGCCCAGAACGCGATCAGGAAGAGGACCGCCACCTCGGCCACGAGGAACGGCATGAGGGCCTTCGAGATGCGCTCGATGCTCTCGCCGGTGACGCTGGCGAGGACGAAGAGGCAGGCGCCGACCGGTGGCGTCATCAATGAGATGTTGAGCGCCAGGACGATCATGACGCCGGCGTGGATCGGGTCCATGCCGATGGTCAGCGTCAGCGGTGCCAGGACCGGGGCGAGAATGATCAGCGCCGCATTGATGTCCATGAAGAGGCCGACGATCAGGAGCAGGCAGAGGATCATCAGGATGATCATCTGCGGGTTGCTGGAGATCGTCAGGAAACCTTCGGCGATGGCCTGGGGGATGCGGTTGTAGGTCATCCACCAGCCGAGGATCGAGGCCGAGGCGATGATCAGGAAGACGACGCCGGTCAGGATCGAGGTGCGGATCAGCATGTCCACGAGGTCGTTGAAGCGCAGCTTGCGGTAGACGACGCCGCCGACGACGAGGGCATAGAGCACGGCGATCGAGGCGGCCTCGGTCGGCGTGGTGACGCCGCCCAGGATGCCGCCCAGGATGATCACCGGCAGCACGAGGGCGAGCACGCTCTCGCGGGCGCTCTTCAGGATGTGGCGGAGCGACGGGCCGCCTTCGGCCTTGGGCAGGCCGAGGCGGCGGCCGAGGGCGGCGATCACCGCCATGCAGACGAGGCAGATGAGGATGCCCGGCAGGATGCCGGCGGCGAAGAGCCCGGCGATTGAGACGCCCATGAGCGAGCCGTAGATGACCATGAGCGTCGAGGGCGGGATGGTCGGGCCGATGATCGAGCCCGCCGCCGTCACCGCGCAGGCGAAGGGACGGGAGTAGCCCTGCCGGACCATGGCGGGAACGAGCGTGTTGCCGAAGGCGGCGGCATCCGCGGTGGCGGCGCCGGTGATGCCGGCGAAGAAGACGCTCGCCACCATGTTCGAATGCGCCATGCCGCCCCGAAGATAGCCGACGAGCGAATCGGCGAAGCCGATCAGCCGGTCGGTGATGCCGGTGCGGTTCATGATCTCGCCGGCGAGGATGAAGAACGGCATGGCGAGGAACGGGAAGAGGTTGAGGCCCGAGAAGAAGCGGTCCGGCCCCATGGCGAGGAAGCGCTCGCCGATCTGCGCCATGCCGATCATGCCGGCGATGCCGAGGACGAAGCCGACCGGCATGCCGCACAGCATCAGGCCGAAGAAGGTGGCGCCGACCAGCATCATGACCGGGGCGCCTCCCCGGCACCGGCGATCGTGGCATCGGTCGGCGGCTCCGCGGCGCAGAAGTCGCGGATCGCCACCAGCACGAGCTGGATGCAGCAGAGTGCCGTGCTGACCGGCACGGCGAGGAACGGCACGAAATGGCTCCAGCCGGGGATCATCGTCGCCCGCTCCAAGCCCTTGGCGGCGAAGCCGGTGCCATAGATGACGAGGCTCGCGAAGAAGCCGAAGGCGACGACGTCGAGGGCGAGGCGCAGCCAGCGGCGCGCTTCCGGCGGCAGGTGCGACGGCAGGATCTCGACCCCGATATGGGCGCGCCGCGCGATGCCGGCCGAGGCGGCGAGCAGCGCCAGCCAGATCATCAGGTAGCGGGCCAGCTCCTCGGTCCAGGTGATGGGCAGCGGCCAGACGAAGCGGACGAAGACGCCGAGCCAGACATCGAGGACGAGCACCGCGGCGATGAGCGCGCAGAAGCGCACGACGAGCCAGTCGAGGCCGGCGGCGAGCCTGCCGGCATGCCTTGCGATCTCCTGCATCCGCCTGTCTGTTCTTCCGTCCGCTGCGATGAACGCCTCCAAACGGAAATGCACGAAACGTGCCATGCGCGGTCCCTGCCCGCCTCCACGGCCGCCGGCACCACTGCGTGGCGGCGGCTCGTGCAGTGCCTGCCCAACTGGCGGGCAGCCCAGTCAGTCGTCGTGGTGGACGCCCAGGATGACGCTCGGCTGGCCGCTCATCGAGACGAGGCGCCCGGCCTCGATCACGCAATAGGGGTCGCCGATGGTGTGGCCGAGCAGCCTGCCATCGCACCTGACCGGTGTGGCGAAGCCGAGGACGCTGCCGTCGCGGCGGCCGTCGAGCAGGTGGTGGCGGCTGACGGTGACGCGGACGACGCGGCCGGCAGCGTCGACATCCAGGGCATCGGTGGCACCCGGTTCGAGCACGAGGCCGGCGTCGAGGCGGATGAAGGAATGGGCCCGGTCGGGCGGCGCCATGCTGTCGAGTGCGGTCGCCGCGGCGAGCGTGGCGATGCCCTGCCGCGGCTCGATGGCGTTGTGCAGCACGGCGACGGCGTGGCCGCGCGCCGGATCCTCGAGGCAGACGGCGCCGAGATCGCCGCGACGCTCGACGAAGCGGCTGTTGGCGAGATGCAGGCGGCCCTGGACGTCGAGGGCGATGAGCCCGGCATCGGCCTCGGGGTGCAGGGCGAGCTCGGCCTCGATGGCGGCGCGCGGATCGGCGCCGCCGCGCATCCGGTCGAGCGTGGCGGTGTTGAGCGGCAGGTTGGCGCCCTCGCCCGGCACGTTGGGCAGGCGGTGGCCGGTGACCAGCCCGACGGCGGCATCGCCCGGCGTGAACTGGGCGAGCGGCGCCGGGCGGTCGGGCCCGCTCGACATCAATGCGGCGAACCGCGCCGCCGCGATCACTGCCGGCGGCTCGACGCCGGTGGCCTCGCCGCTGGTGAAGAGCGTGGCGGTGCCGCCGCGCTGGGTCTCGGCCCGGGAGAGCGTGCCGTCGGCGGTGATCGCGACGAAGCTGACGAAGCCGCCGATGGCCCCCCGCGCCACCTTCTCGACGGCGGCGAGTGCGCGAAACGCGGCGAGGCCGGCGTCCTTCCCGGTGACGGCGATGCCGATGGTCATGCGGCCTCGGCGCCGGCCGCCACGAGGTGGCCGGGAGCGATCTCGGTCAGCGGCCCGCGCGGCATGGCGGCGGTATCCAGGCGTGGCAGGACACCCCGCCGGCGCGTCGGGTCGGCGATCGGCACCGCCGCCAGCAGGGCTCGCGTGTAGACGTGGCGCGGGTCGTTCAGCACCACCGGCCGCGGCCCGGTCTCGACGATCCGGCCCTGCTGCATGACGGCGACCCGATGGCTCATCTCCTCGACCACCGCCATGTCATGGCTGATGAAGAGATAGGCGAGACCCAGGCTCTGCTGCAGCTCGAGCAGGAGCTCGAGCACCTGGGCCTGGACCGAGACGTCGAGGGCCGAGGTCGGCTCGTCGGCGACGATCACCTTGGGGCCGACGCCCAACGCCCGGGCGATCGCCACCCGCTGGCGCTGGCCGCCCGAGAACTCGTGCGGGTAACGGCGGATATGGTCGCTCTCGAGGCCGACGCGATGGAAGAGGCCCTCGATCCGGTCGGCCAGCTCGCGGCCCCTGGCGATGCCGTGGATCAGCATCGGCTCGGCGACCAGGGCACCCACGGTGAGGCGCGGGTTGAGCGAGGCGAACGGGTCCTGGAAGATCATCTGCATCTGCCGGCGGGCCCGGCGCAGGCCCGCCCGGCCGAGCTCGCGGATCGCGATGCCGTCGACCTCGATCTCGCCCGCGTCGACATCGAGCAGGCGCAGCACGGCGCGTCCGGCGGTCGACTTGCCGGACCCGCTCTCCCCGACCAGCGCCAGTGTCTCGCCCGGGTGGAGCTCGAGCGCCACATCGTCGAGCGCCAGCACGCCTGCATCGCCGCGACCGAACCACGAACGGCCGCCAAAGCGCTTCCTGAGGCCACGCGCCCGGAGGACCGGCGCCCGGCGATCGACCTCGGCCGGACTGTCGACCACGGTGCGGGGTGCCGCCGTCCCGGCATAGGCGCCGAGCCGCGGCACGGCGGCCAGGAGGTCGCGCGTATAGGCCTGGCGCGGCCTCGCGAAGATCTCGCCGACCGACCCCTCCTCGACCTTCCGCCCGCGATGCATGACGACCACGCGGTCGGCCATCTCGGCGACCACGCCCATGTCGTGGGTGATCAGGATGATGCTCGTCTTGAACCGCGCCTTGAGGTCGCGCATCAGATCGAGGATCTGCGCCTGGACGGTGACGTCGAGGGCCGTCGTCGGCTCGTCGGCAATGAGGATGTCGGGCTCGCTCGCCATCGCCATGGCGATCATCACTCGCTGCCGCATGCCGCCCGAAAGTTCGTGCGGATACTGGGCAAGCCGCCGCGCCGGATCGCCGAGGCCGACCAGCTCGATCATCTCCCCGGCCCGCGCCTCGGCCGCCGCCTCCGACATGCCGCGATGCTCGACCAGGCCCTCGGTAAGCTGACGGCCGATGGTCAGCACCGGGTTCAGCGAGGTCATCGGCTCCTGGAAGATCATGGTCAGCCGGTCGCCGCGCAGCCGGCGCAGCGGCTCCTCGGGGAGCGCCAGCAGGTCCTCGCCGTCGAAATGCGCCGTGCCGCGCTCGATCCGCGCCGCGCGCGGCAGGAGGCCGAGAAGCGCCAGGCTCGAGACGCTCTTGCCGGAACCGCTCTCGCCGACAATGGCGAGCGTCTCGCCCTTGCCGAGCGTGTAGGAGAGGCCCTCGACGGCATGCTGGCGGTGCCGGCCGGCGCCAAAGACGACATCGAGATCGCGAACCTCGAGCAGGCTCTTCGACATCGCTCAGCGCTGCCTCTGGCGGGGGTCGAGCACCTCGCGCACGCCGTCGCCGAGCAGGTTGAAGCCCAGCACGGTGATGGCGATGGCCACACCGGGGAAGATCATCATCCAGGGCGCGCGGCTGATCAGGTCGCGCGACGAGGAGAGCATGAACCCCCATTCGGGTTGCGGCGGCTGGGCGCCGAGGCCTAGGAAGCTCAAGCCCGCGGCGGCCAGCACCGCGGTCGAGACGCCGAGCGTGCCGACGACGATCAGGGTCGGCACGACATTCGGCAGGAGATGGCGGAAGATCAGCCTGAGATGCCCGGCGCCGCCGGCGACCGCCGCCTCGAAATAGGGCTTGTTGCGCTCGACCAGCACCACGCTGTGGGTGATCCGGGCATAGAACGGGATCGAGGCGATGCCGATGGCGATCATGGCGTTGGTCAGGCCGATGCCGAGAATGGCGAGGCAGGCGAGCGCGATGACGATCTCGGTGAAGGAGAAGAGGACGTCGACCAGCCGCATGAGCACGCGTTCGGTCCAGCCCGATGCGTAGCCAGCCACGAGACCGAGCAGCAGCCCGCTGGTGAGCGAGATGCCGACGGCGATGACGCCGATCTGCAACGTGAGGCGCGCGCCATAGACAATGCGCGAGAAGACGTCGCGGCCGAAATCGTCGGTGCCGAACCAGTGCGCCCAGGACGGCGGGGCGAGACGCGGGCCGGCCGCCATGCGCAGCGGGTCGTAGGGTGCGATCACCCCGGCAAGGACCGCGGCCAGCACCAGCACGGCAACGACGACGAGCCCGACAGCACCGGACGGCGTGCGCAGCAGGGCACCCAGGAACGAGCGGCTGGCGGGGGTGCCGGCGGCGGCGTGGACGGGCTCGGCGGCGCTCGCCATCAGCCGTACCGGATCCGGGGATCGAGGAAGGCGTAGAGGACGTCGATGATCACCGAGACGATCACGACGATGCTGGCGAAGAAGAGGATGAATCCCTGGATGAGCGGGTAGTCGCGGGCGAAGACGGCCTCGATCGCGAGCCGGCCGACGCCGTTCCAGGCGAAGACGTTCTCGACCACGATCGCCCCGCCCATGAGATAGGCGAACTGCAGGCCGAGCATCGAGACGATCGGCACGAGGCCGGCGCGGAGCGCGTGGCGATAGAGGACGACCGTCTTGGGCAGGCCCTTGGCCTGGGCGGTGCGGACGAAGTCCTGGTCGAAGATGTCGATCATCGCCGAGCGGGTCAGCCGCGCAAGCACGGCGGCGTTGGCCAGCCCCAGCGTAAGCGCGGGCAGGACGAGATTGGCGATGCCCGAGCCCGCGACCGGCAGCCAGCCGAGCTGCAGGGCGAAGAAGAAGAGGAGCAGCAGGCCGAGCCAGAAATGCGGCATCGAGACACCGACAATGGCGACGAGCATGGCGCCGATATCGACCCAGGTGCCGCGCTTGTAGGCCGCCAAGAAGCCGAGCGGCATGCCGACCAGGATGGCGATGGCGAGGCTCGCCACGGCCAGGGTCAGGGTGGCCGGGAAGCGGGCGAGGAGCACGTCGAGCACGGGCTGGTCGCCGACGATCGTGCGGCCGAGGTCGCCTTCCACGAGCCGGCCGAGATACATCGCGTACTGGACGTGGATCGGCTGGTCGAGGCCGAGCGAGGTGCGCACGGCCTCGAGCTGCTCCGGGGTCGACTGGAACTTGGCATACATGATCCGCACCGGGTCGCCCGGCACGGCATGGATGAGCAGCGTCACCGCCACCGTCGCCACCCAGATGGTGACGGCGGCGGCGGCGAGACGCTGGGCGATGTAGCGGAGCATGAGGGCGACATCCGGGCCAGGCGGACCGATGCTACTCCTTGACCTCGACGTCGTTGAACATCGGGTGGAGGAAGGCGCCGACCTTGAACCCGCTCACCTCGGGCCGGACCGCGAAGACCCACTCCCAGCCCGGCGTGTAGAGGCCGACATGGACCGCGTTTTCCATCAGGTACTGGATGACGTCCTGGACGGCCGCCAGCCGCGCCTCGGGCTCGATGGTCGTGCGGGTCAGCTCGAGCATCGCGTCGAGCTCGGGCGTGGTGAAGCCCGAATAGGCGCCCGGCGAATGCCAGAGGGCGTAGAGGATGTCCGGGTCGTACCAGGACCAGGTCATCATGTCGAAGGTGCCGGGGCTCGGGTCGTCCACGAGCTCGTTCTGCTCCTTCACCCGGGCGTTCATGGTGCCGATGTCCATGATCTCGATGGCCGCGTTGATGCCGACCTGGGCGAGCTGCGCCTGGAAGATTTCGGCCAGCTTGTGCCGGTTGCCGCCGGTCCAGACGAACATCGTCGTCTCGAGCGGGTTGTCCGGCCCGTAGCCGAGCTCGGCCAGGAGCTCGACGGCTTTCTCCGGATCGTACTCGTAGCCGAACTGCTCGCAGAACTCCTGGTCGTTGCCGAACACGCCGCGGGCGATCGGGCACCACTCGCGCTGGCTCAGCCCGCCATAGATGATATCGATCGCCATCTCCGGATCCGTGCCGTAGGCCACGGCCTGCCGGGCGCGGATGTCGTCGAACGGCGGCCGGGAGATGGCGAACTCCCAGAACACGTTCTGGCCGGTGTTGTCGGCGACGACGATCTCGAGCTCGCCCGCTTCCCTGATGGCCGCGATGTCGTCGAACGGCGGCTCGGCGACGTGCACCTCGCCGGTCTGCAGGGCGGCGAGCCGGGTCTGCGGCTCGGGCACGGTCTTGATGACGAGGCGGTCGAGATGCGGCGGCCCCATGTTCTCCACGGGCTTGCCGAAGTTCCGGTAGTCGGGGTTCTTCTCGAGCGTGACGGCATCGCCCTTGACCCACTCCACCAGCTTGAAGGGCCCAGCGCCGATCGCGGTCGAGCTGCCGAAGGTGTCGGCGGTGTTGGTGTCGCAGACGATCGACGAGAAGCTGTCGGCGAGGAACGGCAGGAAGGCGCCGAACTTGCTCGACATCGAGACCTTGACGGTGAGCGTGTCGACCACCTCGACGCTCTCGATCGGCCCCCAGGCGGTCCGGGTCAGGCTCGGCTGCGCCTCGTCGAAGGCGCGGTCGATGGTGAACTTGACGTCGTTGGCGTCGAACGGGCTGCCGTCATGGCAGACCACGCCGTCCTCGAGCGCCAGGGTGTAGGTCAGCCCGTCCTCGCTGATCTCCCACGACTTGGCGAGGTGCGGCTGCGGCTGGCCATCGGCATCGAAGGCCAGGAGCGTGTCGTAGATCTGGTCCCAGACCTGCATCGAGAGCGTGCTGGTGGCACGGTGCGGGTCGAGCGAATCCAGGTCGCCGTAGCGCGCCCAGACCAGCTCGGCGGCCTGGGCTGAAGTGGCGAGCTGGCCGGTCGAGGCGAGCAGGGCGGTGGCGAGCAGGCCCAGGACGGGCCCGCTGGTGGTCGAGCGGCGCATGACGGCGTCCTCCGTGGTTCTTCTGGTCGGTGCAACGCACCGCCACGGGAGGGAAATCATCAGCACTGCCGGTCGGCGTCAAAGGATTTTCGTTTCTGCAACACTTAATTTCATAAATGATCCATTAGCAGGAAGGACGCCGCGCGAACGCGCGAGCTTCGTACTCAGGCCTCGAGCGGATGGGCGAGCTCGCCCCAGTCCTCGTGGATCGCATCGATGCGCCGGAGGCGCTGCACCGCCGCTTCGCCCAGATGCGCCCCGAGCGCCGCGCAGAGATAGGCCATGAGGCTGACCGCGGCGGTCGGCGAATCGAACATCGCCGTGCCGGTGCTGCGCACCTTGAGCGTCAGGCTGCCCTCGCCGCTGCGGGCGAGCGCCGGGCCGTCGGTCAGATAGAGGAGCCGGGTGCCGGCCTGCATGGCGGAGGCGACGATGTTGCGCAACGAACGGGTGCGGCGCCCGATGGCGAAGGCCAGCATCACGTCACTCTCGCTGATCGAGGCGAACTCCTCCGGCACCGAGAACCCGCCGAGCGGGATCATGCGGATGTCGGAGCGCACCTTGATCAGCTGCGAGCGGGCGAAATGGGCGAGCGAGTAGTTGTCGCCAAAACCCACGACCCAGAGCTTCTGCGCCCGGGCGAGCAGGCGCACGGCCTGGCCGAGCTCGTCCGAGCGCTGCTGCTCGATGGTGGCCACGAGGTTCCGCACTTCGGCCTGCAGGTGCTGGCCGAGCTCCGGCCGCTCGCCGCCGAGGCGGCCGAGCGTCGGGCCGTAGCGGTCCGGCGCGGGCTCCGCCTGCTGCTCGCGCAGGGCACGCTGGGCGGCCTTGAAGCTCGGATAGCCGAGCCGCTTGAAGAGCCGGGCGGCGGTTGCCTTGGAGACGCCGGCGCGCGTGGCGAGGGCCGTGGCCGAGCTGTCGATCACCGCGCGCACGTCCTCGAGCAGCAGGTCGGCCAGGCGTCGCTCGCCACGCGGCATGGCATTGTAGTGCTCGAGCAGGCGCTGCGGCAGCGGTGGGTCGGCGGGCATCAGGGGCTTCCAATGTTTCAGATACGGTGCGACAATGAAACAATCGGCAATCGCGGCGAATGGCAAGCGCCGAAACCGCGTCGATGGCGTTAACCATATCTCAACCGCCGCGACGGCCTAATCGACGTCCAGCCTGGTCGAAGGGGTCCGTCCGCCATGCCGTTGCGTCGTCTGCTTCCAGCCGTCCTCGCCTTGCTCGCGCTGGCGACAGGCCTTGCCTTCGACGCCGCCCCGGCGGTCGCCCAGGACGGGTCCGAAGATGCCATGGCGGACGAGGTGCCCGGCGACGAGCTGCCCGACGACGAGGAGGAGGAAGAGGAAGCCGGGCCGGTCCGGCTCTCTGTCGAGCTCGGCCTGGTCTCCGACTATGTCGATCGCGGCATCAGCAACAGCGACGAGAAGCCGGCCCTGCAGGGCGGCCTCACCTACGAGTTCGATCTCGGGCGCGAGGACGAGTCCGTTGCCTATTTCGACCTCTGGGGCTCGAGCGTGGATTTCGACGACGGCGACGAGGCCCGCGTCGAATTCGACCTCTCGTTCGGGGTCTGGTCACCGCTCGGCGGGAGCGGCTTCGATGTCGACCTCGCCGCCACCTACATCACCTACCCGGGCGCCGACAGCGATCTCGATTACAACTATGTCGAGTTCCCGATGGCGCTCGGCTACACCGTCACCGACGATCTCTACCTCGGCCTCGGCTACACCTTCGCACCCGACTATTCGGGCGATGTCGGCCGGGCCCATTATGCGGAAGCAACCGCCAGCTGGTCCCTGCCCTGGCTGCAGGAGAGCTGGCCCCTGGCGCTCGACGCCAGGCTCGGCCGGCAATGGTTCGAGAGCAACAGCATGGCCGGCCTCGACGACTATGTCGACTGGGGGCTCGGCCTGACGCTGACGCTCGGCCGGGTCGACCTCGGCCTGCACTACACGGACACCAGTCTCAGCCGCGGCGATTGCTATGGCGGCAGCGACGCCTGCGCCGCACGCGTCGTGCTGAGCGCCGCGGTGAGCTTCGGACCCTTCACGCCCGACTGAGGCTTGCCAGCCGGCCTGCTAGTGCGTCCGCATGGCCTGCGGCACCGCGACGGTGCCGGCGGCGAGGCCCGGCAGATGCGGGACCGCACCCGGTGACGGGTCGAGCGCCGCACCGAGGAGCCGCATGCCGTCGTGCCGCTGGGCATCGTACCAGCGCAGCACATGCGTCGGCTCGCGCCGCCGGATCGGCGGTCGTTCACCGGCGAGCGCGATCGCCAGCGCGCCGCCGAGATATGTGGCGACTGGTGCGAGCGCGAAGGCGACGGCCGGAAAGGCCATGGCCAGGCGGGCGGCGCTGCGCGCCTGCCCATCCTCGTCGAGCAGCGGATTGCCGAACTGCGCGGCGAGCACACCCGACCCTTCGAGGCACCGCCGGCAGGCCTGGTAGAAGGCCTCGGTGAAAAGGGCCGCCCCGGCGCCGACCGGGTCGGGCGCATCGACCAGGATGAGATCGTAGGTTTCCCTGGACCGCTCGAGGAAGGCCGCACCGTCGTCGACCACGACGCGCACGCGAAGGTCCTCGAAGGCGCCGGCGTGGATCGACGGCAGATAACGCCGGCTCGCATCGATCACGGCGCCATCGATCTCGACGAGGTCGATCGCCTCGAGGTCGGCGTGGCGGACCAGCTCGCGCAGGCAGCCGCCGTCGCCGCCGCCGATCACCAGGGCGCGGCGCGCCGCCGGGTGGCTCGCCCAGGCGAGATTGACGAGGCTCTCGTGATAGATGAACTCGTCGCGCTCGGTCGCCTGCACTAGGCCGTCCAGCATCAGCACCCGGCCGAGATCCGCATTGTCGAAGATCAGGATCTCCTGGTGCGCGCTCTGCCGGCGGAACACCTCGCGGTCCACCCTCAGGCTCTGCTGCCAGCTCGGGTAGTACGCCTCGCGGACCCAGCTCATCGCCGCTCCCTCAAAAGTAGAATGTCTGACACTATGATATCTTTTTTGGCGAGCCACAAGCGGCCGACGCCGGGCTCGCGGTGAATTTTCGAAGTGGGCCGCCGTTAACCTCGTCTTCATGCGGAACGGCGATACTCGGGGCAATCTGCACGAAAACAACGCCTCAGGACGTGCAAGCGCCATGGAAAAGATAAGCCCTCGCCTGGGTCGGCGGATCATCGCCCCGACCGCTGCCCTGATGGCCACCAGCCTCGTCGTGCTGCTCGGTCTGATGGCGATCAATGCCGGCACCGAGGACGAAACCGCCCGTCGCCAGTCGATCAATACCGTCGAGCAGACCCTCCAGCTGCGCGAGACGCAGGTCGGCCGGGTCGCCAAGGACTATGCCTGGTGGAACGACACGGTGCGCTACCTGCACCTCGAGATCGATCCCGACTGGGCGGACCTGAACTTCGCCGGCTACATCTTCGAGACCCACAACTACCAGTACACACTGGTCGTCGACGGCAGCGACCAGACGACCTATGCGGCATTCGAGGGCGAGCGCGCCGAAACCGCGGAGCTGCCCTCCATCACGGGCGGGCTCGAGCACCTGATCGTCGCCGCCCGCCGCGCCAGCGAGCTCGAGCCGGACTACCAGACCGGTCTCGTGCTGGTCGGTGGCGAGGTGGCGGTCGCCGCGGCGAGCGCCATCACGCCCGAGGAGACGGGCGATTTCGTGCTGCCGCCCGGGCCGCGCAGCGTGCTCGTCTTCGTCAAGCTGCTGGACGCCGCGATGCTCGGCGACATCGCCGAGCGTTTTCGCCTGACCGGCATGCACATCGCCGACATCGCCGACGACGACGCCGTGGCGTCACTGCCGCTGACCACGGTCGATGGCGCCGAGGTCGGCCGGCTGGCCTGGCAGCCGCACCGGCCGGGCCGCCAGTTCATTCGTTCGATCGCGCCCTCGCTCGTGCTCGCCCTTGTCGTCATCGGCGGCTTCAGCGGCGTCGTCATCCGCCAGGCCGGCCAGGCGGCGCAGGCCTTCGAGGACAGCCAGGCACGGTTCCGCGACGTCGCCGACGCCAGCTCCGACTGGATCTGGGAAACCGACCAGACGCTGCACCTGGCTTTCGTCTCCGAGCGGGTTGCCGAGATCATCGGCATTCCCGCCTCCAGCATGACCGGCCGGCCGCTCGACCAGCTCTTCCATCAGGGCGACAGCGAGATCCAGTGGGCGCACTACAGCCGGGCCCTGGCCGAGCGGCTGCCGTTCCGCAACATCCTGGCGGTGTGCGACGATGCCGACGGGGTTCGCCACTCGCTGCGCATCGCCGGCAAGCCGGTGGTCGATCCGGCCGGCGCCTTCCAGGGCTTCCGCGGCACCGCCACCGACATCACCCGCGAGCTCGAGGCGGAGCGCCGGGCGCAGTTCCTGTCGCGCCACGACGCCCTGACCGGCCTGCCCAACCGCAACATGCTGGGCGAGCGCCTCGACGAGACCATCGCCCAGGTCGCCCGCCGGCGCGAGATGGCGGCCGTGCTCTGCGTCGATCTCGACCGCTTCAAGGACGTCAACGACACGCTCGGCCACGGTGCCGGCGACGCGCTGATCCGCCAGGTCGCCGAGCGGCTCGAGGCGTGCCTGCGCGAGACCGACACGCTCGCCAGGGTCGGTGGCGACGAGTTCGTGGTGATCCAGACCGCCGTGCAGGACGTGGCCGCGGTCGAGCTCCTCGCCCGCCGCATCCTTTCGGTCGTCGAGATGCCCTTCGACATCGGCGTCGAGCGGGTCCTCGTCACCGCCAGCATCGGTATCGCCATGCTGCCCGGCGACGGCTCGATCAGCGGCCGCCTCCTGCAGAACGCCGACATCGCCCTCGACCGTGCCAAGAGCGAGGGGCGCAGCACCTTCCGCTTCTTCGAGCGCGACATGGATGCGCGGCTGCAGGCCCGCAAGGCGCTGGAGCGCGATCTCCGCCTGGCCCTCGTGCGGCAGGAGCTCGAGCTCTTCTACCAGCCCAAGATCGACCTGAAGCGGGGTCGTATCGGCGGCGTCGAGGCGCTGGTCCGCTGGAACCATCCGGAGCGGGGCATGGTCTCGCCGGCCGAGTTCATCGGCGTCGCCGAGGAGACCGGGCTGATCGTCGAGCTCGGCGCCTGGGTCCTGCGCCGGGCCTGCACCGACATCCGCGCGCACGGCGACATCGAGCTCGCGGTCAACCTCTCGCCGGTCCAGCTGAAGCGCGGCGGCATCGCCGAGATGGTCGCCGACACCATCGCCGAGACCGGCTTCGACCCCGCCCGGCTCGAGCTCGAGATCACCGAGAGCGTGATGATCGAGGGCGCCGAGGCGGCGATCGCCGAGCTGCGCCACGTCAAGGACATGGGTGCCAGGATCGCCATGGACGACTTCGGCACGGGCTATTCGAGCCTGAGCTACCTGAACCGCTTCCCCTTCGACAAGATCAAGATCGACCGGTCCTTCGTCATGGATCTCGGCAAGCGGGGCAACGGGGCGGCGATCGTCAAGGCGGTGGTCGGCATCGGCGAGAGCCTCGGCATGACGATCTGCGCCGAGGGGGTGGAGACCATCGAGCAGCGCCACTTCCTGGAGCAGGCCGGCTGCCACGAGGCGCAGGGCTACTACTTCGCCAGGCCCATGCCGCTGGCTCAGCTGACCGGCTTCCTGGCGGAACACGCGACCGGCCTGGCGCCCGCCTGACCCCCTGGCGCCGCTGGATCGCTATCGCGCAATACGGGATTTAGAGTTGATGACTATACTTGACGGTTGAGTTCGGTTATCCCGGTGGACGGCGGCGACGCCCTGGCTCCGGCAGTCCCGCCGAGCCGGCGAACCACCGGGAAACCGTCACCATGAGCGACGTGCTGTCACGGCTCAAGAAGCTGACCAAGTGCCTGCACATCTACATTGCCGAAACCCCCGGCCGCGGCTTCGGGATCTTCGCGGCGCGCGCCTTCGCGATGGGCAGCACGCTCGTCGTCGACGAGGACGGCGACTACTATGCCGGGATCATGACCCTGGCCGAGGCAGAGGCCCGCGGCTACGACCTCAGCCAGGATCTCTTCCAGATCGGGACCGATGCGTTCCTGCTGCCGAACGCCAATCTCGACGATTTCGTCAATCACAGCTGTGACCCCAATACCGGCCTCATGCTGACCCCGGCCGGCTACCGGATGATCGCATTGCGTGCCATCGCCCAGGGGGAGGAGCTCACCTACGACTACTCCACCTACATCTCCGGCACGCCCGAGCGGATGAGCTGCGCCTGCGGGGCCGCCACCTGCCGCGGCACGATCGGCGCCTTCGAGACCCTGCCCCCGGCCCTGCAGGAGCGCTACCTGGCAGCCGGCGTGGTCGGCCGCTTCGTCGCCACCCCGGCCGGCCAGCCCGCCCTTTCGGTCGGCGCCGATGCCGAACGCGGGGCCGAAGCCCGGGCCGGCGGCGAGGCGGTCTCGGCCTGATCGGCCGTCGAGCAGGCCCCGATGGCCAGGGCGGGCCGCCTCCCGGTGGTGCTGCGGCTGGCGCTGGTGGCGGGGCTGCTCAGCGCCGGCAAGGTGCTGCTCTACACCACCGGCACCACGCTCTTCCTCGCCCGGGACGGCGTCGCCGGCCTGCCGCTGCTCTACGTGGCCCTGGCGGTGCTCGCCACGCTCGTCTCAATCGGGCTCGGGCATGTCGTCGACCGGGTGCCGGGCGGCCGGCTGCTGCCGGGCCTCGCCCTCGCCATCGCCCTGGTCATGATCGGCCTCCTCGTCGCCCTCGTGCTCGGCATGGCCTGGGCACCCATGGCCCTGCTGCTGACGGCCCATCTCTACGACATCGTCACCGACATCGTCTTCTGGGTCCTGGCGGCTGCCTTCCTCGACAACCTGCAGCTGCGCCGGCTGACGACGCGACTCTATATCGCCATTGCCCTCGGTGGCAGCACAGCCGGCATCCTCGCCGAACGCGCCCTCCTCTGGCTCTCGCCCGCCCAGCTCCTCCTGCCGGTGATCCTGCTCGCCGCCCTCGCCGTGCTGGCGCTCTGGTCCACGCCGGTGCCGCGGACGACGGGCGAGGCCGCGGCGGACGGCGACAGCGGGACCGGCCTCGGCGATCTCGGGCGGTTCCTCGCCCGCCATCCCTTCGCCCTGCTCCTGGCGCTCAACTCGATGATGCTGACCGTCGTCTACAGCCTCACCGAGTTCGTCTGCTTCGCCCTCTATGCCGAGGCCTATACGGACGAGGCCGAGCTCGGCCGGTTCCTGGCGCTGCTCTTCGCCGGCCTGCAGCTCGCCGAACTCGCCGTGCTCTGGCTCGCCGCACGGGGCGTGGTCGAGCGGGCGGGCCCCTTCCTGCGCAACCTGCTCTTCCCCATCGGCTCCCTCGCCTGCCTCGCGGCCCTCCTGGCCCAGCCGCGCCTCGGCTGGGCGATCCTCGCCCATATCAACACCGAAGCCGTCTCGAACGCCGTGTTCGAGCCGGTCAACACCACGAACTACGGTGCCCTGCCGGCCGCCGTGCACGGCCGGGCGCGGACCCTCGCCGACGGCGTCTTCTACCCGGTCGGCATGGCGCTGGCCGGGTTCGTCCTCGCCATCCTGCCCGCCGACGATGCGGCGTTCCGGGCCCGCGTACTCGCACTCGTCGCCGCCGGCTTCTTCGTCCTGCTCAACCTCCTGGTGGCACGGCACTATCTGCCGACTTTGGTGCGGCACCTGCGGCACGGCCAGCGGGCACGCCGGACGGCCCCCCCGCGGCGCCAGGCGTCACCGGGTGAGGCGGCGATCGACCCGGCCCGGCTCGTCCCGCTCCTCGCCAGCCGCCGGGCGGCGGACCGCGAGCTCGCCGTCGACCTCGTCGAGGCCGCCCTCGTGCGAACCGGGGCGGCCGCTGGAGCCGCGCTGGTCGCCGGCCTCGCCACCGCCCTGGTCGAGGTGGCGCCGCGGCTCGGCGAAAGGGACTGGGCGCGGGTCGTGGCGATCCTGGCGCAGGCGGGCCCCGACATCCTCGTGCCGGCGCTGGACGCCGCTACCGCCCGGGCCGAGCGCGAGGCCATGGCCCTCCTCAGTGCGGCGTGCCTGCTCGCCGGGGTGGAGCCGAGGACGCTGGCCGCCGGCGATTTCACCCGGGCCCTCGCCGATCTCCTCGGCGGCTGCCCCTGGCTGGAGCGCGAGGGTGCCGCAGGCGACCGGCCGCCGACCGACCAGGGCAGCCACGACTGGCAGAGCGACGCCACGCTCACCGGCCGGCTCGCCGCCGTGGTGCGGCGCGCGCCCCCGGCCCTGGCGCGGCACCTGGCGCCGGGGATCGGCCACGCGGGCACGCCCGAGGTGCTGCGCCATGCCCTCCTCGAAGCCGTGCTGCGCCACCCGCCCGAGAGCCCCGATCCGGCGCTGCTGGCGCTCGCCCGGGAAGGGCTGCACGCCGCGGCACCGGCGCATCGGGCCAGGGCGCTCGGCGCGCTCGCAGCCATGCTGCCGCCCGCCGAGCTGCTCGAGCTCGGCATGGCTGCCCTCACCGATCCGAGCCGCCAGGTGCGGCGCGTCGCCGTCCACGCCCTCCTGCCGCTCGCTGACCGCGTGCTGGCGGTGCTTCCGGCCGATGGCGGCAGCCACCAGGCTGCGTCGCTCGGCGTCATCGAGCTCCTGGCAGCGGTCGAAGGCCGGCCGGCCCGCCGTCTGCTCCGGCGCCTGATCGCCGGCCTCGCCGAGCTCGCCGAGCGCGACGCCCACCTGCTCGACCGGATCGCGGCGACCGGCGACACGGCGCTGGCGCCGCTGCATGCGGCCCTGCTCGACCATGCGCGGAGCGTCACCGACCGGCTCTTCGCCGGCCTCGCCGCCCTCGGCGAGGCGGGCCATGCGGCAGAGCTGCGCCGCGCCCTCGGCGAGGCCGACACCCGGCTCGTCGCCGGCGGCATCGACGGCCTCGTCTCGCTCCGCAACGGCCAGCTCGCCCGCCGCTTCGTGCCGCTGCTCGAGCGCCTGCACCTGCCGCACCAGCGGGCAGCCGCCGACCATGGTCCCGTCCCGCCCGGGGCGTCGGCCGACGCCATCGAGCGGCTGGTCGAGCATATCGACGGCCGGTGGCTGCGCGCCGCGACCCGGCTCCTGCGCCGGCGCGGCGTGCCGGCCGTACCGACCCTGCCCGCAACGACCGACGAGGTGGCCATGCCGACCTTGGCACCGCTCTTCGCGCCGCTCTTCGCCCGTGCCGACCAGTCGATCGACGACGAACGCCTCCTCGAGGCGATGCTCCGCCTCAAGCGATTCGAGCTCCTGGCCGAGCTGCCGCTCGACGCGCTCGAGGGGCTGGCGCCACTGGTCGAGGAGCGGCGCTTTGCAGCCGGCATGACCGTCCAGCGCGGCGGCGGCGCGCTGCCGCTGGTCTGGCTGGTCGACGAAGGCAGTGTCGAGGTGGCCTGGCCGGACGGCCGGATCGAGACCGTGAGCCCGGGCGGGATGGTCGGCGAGACGGCGCTGGTCGACCCGACCGTGACGGCCCCAGGCATCACCGCCGGCACCGCCTGCCGGCTCCTGCAGCTGCATCGGGTCACCTACGAGGACGTCGCCCGCGACCATCCGCTGCTGACCGAAGCGCTCTGCCGCCTGCTCGCCCGGCGCCTGCGCCAGGAACGCACGGCCCGCGGCCGCCTGCCCGACACCCGAACGCCGGAGCCGCAACGGCCGGAGACCAGGCTCGAGATGGCAACGGCGAACGGCAGGAGCTGAACCCTGCCGGGCGCCCGCCCGGTGCGGCCGACAGGGCACCCCCCGGCTTCGACATGCCACACCTTTAGAAAAGCGCTTGTATCGTGTGGACGGTGCCGCCAACCTCGGAGCAAATGCGGACCGGGAATCCGGCCGACGACGAGAACAGCCCTGCAAGCAAGCCTGAAAGCAACAATGAGCGACGACGACGCGCCAAGCCTGGCCGAGCTGACGACCCGAATCGTTACGGCCTATTTTCGCAGCCACGACCTTGCCGCCGCCGATGTGGGCCGGCTGGTCACCACGGTCGCCACGGAGCTCGGTGCTCTCGGCCGGCCGCCGGAGGAGCCGACCACGGCCACGCCGGCCGTGCCGATCGAGGATTCCGTGCGCCGCGACGGCCTCGTCTGCCTGGTATGCGGCAGACGGTTGAAGACGCTGCGCCGCCATCTCCTTTCCGCGCACGGGCTGACGCCCGGCGACTACCGCGAACGCTACGCGCTCGACCGCGACTACCCGATGGTCGCCCCCGCCTCGTCCGCGCAACGGGCCGAGATCGCGCGACAAGCCGGCCTCGGGCTGCGCGCAGTGCCGGAGCCCGTCGCCCAGTCGGAACCCGAGGCGCCGGCACCCGAGGCGCTGGAACCCGAGGTACCGGAGCCGCAGGCGTCCGAGCCGGCAGAAGTGCCCGCCACGGAGCAGCCGAAGCGCCGCCTCGGCATCAAGCCGATCCGCGGCCGGCGGGCAGCGAAGCCCGGGAGCGCCGACGACCCGGCGCGCCAGCCGCAGCCCGAGCCGGAATCGCAGCCGAGCGACTAGCCTGCGCCGGGACCCTTGCCGGCAGTGGCCATGTCATCGGCCTGGACGTCGTCGAAGGAGGCATAGTTGAGGCGATAGAGGCGGGCATAGAGCCCGTTCTCGCGCATCAGCTCGGCGTGGCTGCCGGTCTCGATCACCTGGCCATCGCGCAGCACGATGATCCGGTCGGCATGGCGGATGGTCGCCAGACGGTGGGCGATGACCAGCGCCGTGCGCCCCTCGAGCAGACGGACCAGCGCCTGCTGGATCAACCGCTCGGTGTAGCTGTCGACATTGGCGGTCGCCTCGTCGAGGATCAGGATGCTGGCATCGGCGACCAGTGCCCGGGCGAAGCTGATCAGCTGCCGCTGGCCGACCGAGAGATTGCCGCCCTGCTGCTCGAGCGGCGTGTCGTAGCCCTCCGGCAGCGCCATGATGAAGTCGTGCGCCCCAACGGCCCGCGCCGCC
>JAUIID010000026.1 GCA_030431615.1 Alphaproteobacteria bacterium | reverse complement strand
ACCCTCGCCTTCGTCGCTCATCTGCGCCGGATCCGGATGGGACCGAACGGTGCCGGCTGGTCGATCTCGATGGTGCCGCGCTTGGCCAGCTCCAGGCTCGCGACCAGCGACGCCGCCAGGGCCGAGCGCCCGAGAAAGACATCGGCGAGGCCGGGCGGCAGGAAGCCGGCGAGATCCTGCCAGTCGCGGCCCGTAAGGAGCCGCGACAGTCGCTCGAGCGCCGCCTCGACGCTCATCGCCTTGCGCGGCACCAGCCGGATGGTCTGCTGGCGCCGCCGCGCCATCACCCGGGCATAGGACTCCATCAGCCCGGCCAGATCGGCGCGCCAGTGATCCTCGTGGCGGACCGGGGCTGCTTCGGGCGCGCCACGCGCAAAGCGCGCCACGTCGAGCTCGGGGCGAAGCTCGAGCCAGGCGACGGCCCGGCGGATGGCATCGAGCTTGCGCAGCCTTGCAGCCAGCGCCTCGGCCATCGCGTCGACGTCCTCGTCCTCGCGCGCCTCCTTCGGCAGGAGCAGCTGCGACTTCATGAAGGCGAGCCAGGCCGCCATCACCAGGTACTCTGCCGCCAGCGAGAGCTCGCGCGCCCGCGCCTCCTCGAGATAGGCGAGGAACTGGTCGGCCAGCGCCAGGATCGAGATCCGCGAGAGATCGACCTTCTGCGCGCGGGCGAGCTCGAGAAGGAGATCCAGCGGCCCCTCGAAACCGTCGAGGTCGACGACGAAACGATCAGTCGAGAGATCGCTCATCAGCCCCATCCGGTGAGCAGCAGGACCAGCGAGTGAACGCCCTGCACGATGGGGAAGAGGATCGCCGCCAGTGGGTTGATGGCGAAGCCCAGCTCGCGCGCGATCAGCGGCAGGACGAAGATGACGCCGAGCAGGATGAAGAGCCCGTAACGCTCGGTCCGGGCGAACCTGATGGCCAGCGGGACCGGCAGGAGCCCGGTCAGCACCCGGCCACCGTCCAGTGGCAGGAGCGGCAGCATGTTGAAGCATGCCAGCACGACATTGATGAGGAGCGCGTTGTCGAGGTTCTGCCAGATCCACTGGCCGATCTCGCTCTCGGACCCGACGAAGGCATGCATCACCACCGCCACCACCAGGGCCATCGCGATGTTGATGCCGGGGCCGGCCAGCGCCACCCAGATCATGTCCCGCTTCGGGTTGCGCAGGCGATGGAACGCCACCGGCACGGGCTTGGCCCAGCCGAAGAGGAAGGGGGCACCAACGAGCAGCAACAGGCCGGGCAGGACCAGGGTGCCGAAGGGATCGACATGCCGGATCGGGTTGAAGCTGAGCCGACCCAGGGACTTTGCCGTGTTGTCGCCGAGCTTGTCGGCAGCCCAGGCATGCGCCGCCTCGTGCATGGTGATCGCGATCACCACGGGCAGGAACCAGACCGAGAGCGTATGGCCGAGTGCTACGAGATCAGGCACGGCCGACCTCGGTTTCGAGCAGCCCGGCGAGCGTCGTCACGAGTTCGTCGAGGGGCACTTCTGCGGCGGCTCCTGGACGCAACGCCTGCAGGCGCGCCATGGCATCGGTCCCGAGGTGGGGTGCCACCTGCAGGACGGCGTCGACCTCTGCCGCATCGCCATTGCAATGCAGGGCCAGATCGCAGCCTGCCGCAAGGGCGAGAGCGGCGCGTTCCTCGATCGGTCCGGAGAGCGCCTGCATGCTGAGATCGTCGCTCAGCAGCAGCCCCCCGAAGCCGATGGCACCCCGGACCACCTCGGCGATCACCCGGGGCGACTGGGTCGCCGGGCGGTCGGGATCGATCGCCGCAAAGACGATATGCGCGGTCATGCCGAGCGGCAGGTCGGCCAGCGGCCGGAAAGCCTGCCAGTCGGTCGCATCCAGGACCGCCCGGTCGGCCACGACCCGCGGCAGCTCGAGATGGCTGTCACAGGTCGCCCTGCCATGGCCGGGCAGATGCTTGATGACCGGCAGGACGCCGGCCTCCATCAGCGCATCGGCCGTGATGCGACCGAGCCCCGCGACCAGCGCCGGGTCGGCGGCAAAGGCCCGATCGCCGATCGCCTTCGTCGTCTCCGGCATCAGCAGATCGAGGCAGGGCGCGCAGACGACATCGATGCCGACCTCGCGCAGGATGGTCGCCATGGCCCTCGCCTGCAGGGCGGTGGCCGCCTCGCCGGTCGCCCGGTCGCGTTCCGCCAGTCGGCCCAGGGTGCGCGCCGGCCAGAGCTGTGGCCAATGCGGGGGGCCGAGGCGCTGCACCCGGCCGCCTTCCTGGTCGACGAGAATCGGCACCCAGCGATCGGGGAACAGCGCACGCAGTTCGTTGGTCAACGCCAGCAGCTGTGCCCGGCTCTCGCAATTGCGCTTGAAGAGGATGAAGCCGGCCGGGGGATTCGCGGCAAGCAATTGCCGCTCGCGCGGCTCGAGGACAGTTCCGGCAATCCCGACGACGGCGGCTTTGACCTCGTGCGTCCCCGCCGGCCCCCTCAAGAAGTCGGCCCGACGATGAAGCAGTCGCTGCCACCCTGCTGCAGCGACCGGCAGGCCCGGTCGGCTGCCTCGCGGCTCTCGAACGGGCCTGCCTGCAACCGATAGAACGTGTTGCCACTCACATTGGCCTGCTCGACCCTGCTGCGCATGCCACCGAGCACCGCCGGGTGCTGCCGCTGCAGGTCCGACCAGGCCGCCGCGGCGGCAGCCCGGTCGCGCACCGCCAGCAACTGCAGGCGGAAACTCGACGTCAGCTCGCCCGATGCGGGCGGTGCCGCAGCCACCTGTGTGCGGGGCGCCGGCGACGCCGCCGGCCGGGCCGGTGCAGTATCCGTGGCTCGAGGCGGTGCTGCGGCCACCGCCGGTGCAGCGGGCGCCGCTGTGGGGGCGGTCGCCGGAGCCGCAGCGGGCGACGGGGCCGTCGCCGGACGCTCCGTCGCAGTCGCGGCAACCGCGGGGGCGCCTGGAGCAGGCGGAGCCGACGCCGTCGCCTGCGATGCCGGCTCATCGGCCGGCGCCGGCGTCTGGGAAGCCGGTGGCGCCGCGACAGGCTCGGCGGCTGGTACGGGCGGGACGTCCGGAACGACGGGGATCGGCTCGTCGTCCTTTACATTTCCCACGACGCCGCCATCGGCGGGCTCGATCTCGCGCAGTTCCGTCGGCCCTTCGGCCAGATCGGCGAGCAGCGCATCGAGGCTGTCCTCCGCGCCGGTTTCGGGCGAGGTCGGTTCCGCCTGCAATTCATCGGGAATGACATCGGCAGCCGAGCGCGGCGCCGGTTCGTCGCGAGGGATCAGACGCTCGACCCGCACCGGCGAGTCCGGTTCGTTGAGGGCCTGGACGACCACCGACTCCTCGTTGACGACCGGCGCGCCGCCTCGCTCGCTCGGCGCCCGCTTGAGCGGCCCCGCCTCGGCCCGCACCACCGGTGGCGCCTCGTCGCCGCCCGGCATCATGTCCTGATAGGCAAACCAGACGACCGAGACGAAGAGCAGCAGGACCACGGCGACCAGGCCGCCGAGGACGAAGCCGCGATAGCGTCGCTTCGGGCGCGTCCGCGCGGGCGTCCGGCGCAGAGCCGCCACGTCGACCGAGTTCTCGTCGATCGTTTCGTGCGGTCGTACCTGATTCATCTCTCGTCCGATCCTCCGCCAGCTCCGACATGGAGCTCGACTGGCAAAGACCTAGTGCATTTCGGCCACCGGCGTCACGCCCATGATCCGAAGCCCGTTGGCCAGCACCTGCCGGACAGCCTGGAGCATGGCGAGACGCGCACGGCTGAGCTCAGGCGCGTCCGTTCTGAGGAAACGCATCTCCGCATCCTCATTGCCACGGGTCCAGAGCGCATGAAAGTCGCTCGCCAGCTCGTGCAGGAAGAAGGCGACGCGGTGTGGCTCCTGTTGCACGGCGGCATTGACGACCACCCGCGGAAAGAGCGCCGCCGTCTTGACCAGGGCCAACTCGGCCGGATCCACGAGCCGCTCGAGGGCCGCCTCACCGGGCGCGGTCAGCCACTCCTCCCGCCCTTCGCCCGCTGCGTTGCGCAGCACGGAGCAGATCCGCGCGTGGGCGTACTGCACGTAGAAGACAGGGTTGTCCTTCGACTGCTCGACCACCTTGGCGAGGTCGAAATCGAGCGCCGCGTCGTTCTTGCGGGTCAGCATGATGAAGCGGAAGACGTCCTTGCCGACCTCGTCGATGACGTCGCGCAGGGTGACGATGCGCCCGGCCCGCTTCGACATCTTCAGCGGCTGGCCGCCGTCGAGGAGGTTGACGAGCTGGCAGAGCCGCACCTCGAGCCGGCCCGCCCCCTGGCTCAGCGCCTGGACGGCCGCCTGCAGGCGCTTGACGTAGCCGCCGTGATCGGCGCCCCAGACATCGATCATCAGGGGAAAGCCGCGCTCGAACTTGTCGAGATGATAGGCGAGATCGGCGGCGAAATAGGTCCAGGCCCCGGTCGACCGCTTCAGCGGCCGGTCGACGTCGTCGCCATAGGCAGTCGCCCGGAAGAGCAATTGCGGCACCGGTTCCCAGTCGTCCACGGGCTTGCCCTTGGGCGGCGGCAGCGTGCCGGTATAGAGCAGGCCGAGCTGATCGAGATGGGAAAGGGCCGCGTCCACCCGGCCCGCCTCGACGAGGGCGCGCTCGGAGGTGAAGACGTCGTAACTGACGTCCAGGGCCGCCAGATCGTCCTTGATCCGTTTGAGCATCCAGTCGACCCCCTCGCGGCCGAAAGGATCGAGCCATTCCTGCTCGGGTCTATTCCGCCAACGGGCGCCATCGCGCTCGGCGATCGCCTGGGCCACCGGCACCAGTTCCTTGAGCGGATAGAGGCCCTGCGGCACCGGCCCGGGATCGTCGCCCAGGGCCTCGAGGTAACGGTGGTGGATGGACCGCGCTAGAATCTCGATTTGCGCGCCGCCGTCATTGACGTAGTACTCGCGGGTCACCTCGAATCCGGCATGGGCAAGCAGAGCCGACAGTGCGTCGCCGAAGACCGTCCCGCGCCCGTGCCCGACATGCAGCGGGCCGGTCGGGTTGGCCGAGCAGAACTCGACATTGACCTTCTGGCCCTGCCCTACCGTGGATCGGCCGTAGTCGTCGCCCGCCCTGAGGATGGCGCCGATCTGCCCCTGCACGAAGCTCGGCTCGAAGTACATGTTGACGAAACCTGGCGGCACCGCCTCGACCGACACCAGCACCGCTTCGCCTGCCAGTTCCTCGGCCAGCGCCTCGGCAATGGCGAGCGGCTTTGTGCGTGCCGCCTTGGCCAGGACCAGGGCCGCATTCGTCGCCGCGTCGCCATGCCCTCGTTCGCGCGGCGGCTCGACCGAGATTCGATCGAATGGCAGGTCCTCGGGCAGCCGACCCGCCGCGACCAGCCGGCGAAGCGCCGCCTGCACGGCCGAAAGTATCGTATCGAAGGGGTCCATCATCGTATCCGATCAGGGGTATTGGGTTCCGGACGCAAGGTCAGGAACGAAACCCGGCAAGCCTGAAAAGCCGGTCATGCTCGTCGACCGCATATCGGTCCGTCATGCCGGCCACATAATCCCGCACCGCGTTCGCGGTCGCGGTGCTGCCCGGCGCACCGGCGCGCTGCTGCCAGCGATCCGGCAGGCAGTCGGGTGCATCGAGCAGAGCCCCGACCAGTTCGGTCACAAGGCGCTGGGCCTTCCGCGCCATGCGGTTGACCTTGTAGTGGCGGTACATGCGGGCGTGCAAGAAGCGGCGCAGCTCGCCCACGGCCGCCGCCATCTCTTCGGAGAAGCCGGCAAGCGGCCGGCCGGCCTCGCGCACGTCCTGCACCGAACCAGGCTTCGCATCCGCCAGCCGACGCTGCGTTTCGGCGACGAGGTCGGCCACCATTCGATCGATCAGCCGGCGATTGGTCTCGTGGATCAGCCGCCGGGCATCGACGGCCGGATGCGCGGTCTCGACCGCCCGCACCACCGGGCCGACGACCGGCAGGTCGCGTAGCTCGGCAAGGGCGAAGAAGCCCGCCCGCAGGCCGTCGTCCATGTCGTGGTTGCAGTAGGCGACGTCATCGGCGATCGCCGAGATCTGCGCCTCCAGCGGCGGCTGCAATGCGAGCTGCATGGCCTCCGCCAGCGGATGATCCGCAATCGCCGCCGGCGGCGTCGGCAGGGGGCCGTTGTGCTTGACCAGTCCCTCCAGCGTCTCGACCGACAGGTTGAGCCCGTCGAACAGGGCGTAGCGCTGCTCCAGCCGGGTGACGACGCGGAATGTCTGAACGTTGTGGTCGAAGCCGCCGAACGGCTGCAGCGCCGCATCGAGCGCCCACTCCCCGGCGTGACCGAAGGGGCTGTGGCCGAGGTCATGGGCAAGCGCCAGCGCTTCGGCGAGATCCTCGTCGAGACCGAGCACCCGCGACAGCGTGCGCGC
Source organism: Alphaproteobacteria bacterium (assembly GCA_030431615.1). Taxonomy (GTDB): domain Bacteria; phylum Pseudomonadota; class Alphaproteobacteria; order Geminicoccales; family Geminicoccaceae; genus SLRI01. Next base: position 30,966 of record JAUIID010000026.1, on the reverse strand, counting down.
GATCTGGGCGACCTCGAGGCTGTGGGTCAGTCGCGTGCGAAAATGGTCGCCCTCGAAATTGACCAGCACCTGGGTCTTGTACTCCAGCCGCCGGAAGGCGGTGGAATGGACGACACGGTCGCGATCACGCTGGAAAGCGCCCCGCAGCCCGCTTGCGGGCTCGTCGACCAGCCGGCCACGGCTCTGGCAACCGAAGGCGGCGTGAGGCGCTCGCGAGGCCGCGGGAGCGACCCGCTCGGACGTTGGCCGGTTTGACAAGGGTCAGCCGCTTCTTACATAGCTGGTACTTGGGGGACGTGCGGGAACATAGGTGGGCGCCATGACTGAGATCAAGGCAGGCGACAATGTCGCGCAGAACGGCCGCCCGGCGCCGTTGACCGTGACGGAGAGCGCGGCCCGCCGGGTCAGGCGGATCATCGAAGCCGAAGGGCAGACCGACCTGCGGCTGAGGGTCAGCGTTTCCGGCGGCGGTTGCTCGGGCTTCCAGTATGGCTTCGCCCTCGACAGCAACAGCGAGCCCGACGACGTGGCGATCGAGAAGGATGGCATCACCGTCGTGGTGGATGGCATGTCGCTCATGTACGTCTTGGGATCCGAGCTCGACTTCGTCGAGGACCTGACCGGCTCCTATTTCAGGGTCAGCAATCCGAACGCCACGGCCTCGTGTGGGTGTGGTACCTCTTTTGCCATCTAGCCCGATGGCGCAGTCCGGCTGGGCAGATTCTTGAAGATCGTCACCTGGAACGTCAACTCGATCCGCCGGCGTGAGGCCGTCGTGCTTGACTGGTTGCAGGCCAACTCACCCGATGTGCTGCTCCTGCAGGAGACCAAGGTGACCGACGCGGAGTTTCCGCGTGCCGGCTTCGAGGCCGCCGGCTGGCACCTGGCGCTGCATGGCCAGACGGGCGGCCGCAACGGGGTCGCCATCCTCGCCCGCTCGCCGATCGACACCATCACGCGCGGCCTGCCCGGCGAAGCCGAGGACGAGCAGGCGCGCTATATCGAAGGCCAGGTGAGCGGAGTGCGCGTCGCCTCTCTCTACGTGCCCAACGGCACCCGCGTCGATTCCGAAAACTTCGCCTACAAGCTGAGGTTCTACGACCGGCTGATGGCCTACATGGATCTGGCGTTGGAGGATTCCCGCCCGGTCGTCCTCGGCGGCGATTTCAACGTCGCCCCCGAGCCGATCGACGTCTACGACCCGAATGCGTGCGAAGGTGACATCTGCTATCATCCCGCCGAACGCCACGCCCTTCGTGGCCTCGTGCATGCCGGTCTTTACGATGCGGTCCGCGCCGTGGCGCCCACCCGGCGGCAGTTCACATGGTGGGATCTGCGCGGTGGTTCCTGGGAGCGCGACGAAGGGCTGCGCATCGATTTCCTGCTGCTCTCGGCACCGGCCCTGGACCGTCTGAAGAACGCCGATGCGGATCCCGGCACGCGCGCCGGTAAAGGCATCTCCGACCATATCCCCGTCTGGTGCGAGCTCGCTTGATGACAGTTTCCGATCCCCTGAACGATGCTTCCGACCTCTGTCGCCTCGGTGTCGCCGAGCTCACGGCCGCGTATGCAGCGGGCACCCTGTCGCCGGTCGAGGTCGCCGGTGCCTGTCTAGCCCGGGCCGAGGAGGTGCAGGGCGCGCACAATGCGTTCACGCTGATCGACCACGAGGCGGCTCTGTCTCAGGCGCGCGCCGCGGAGGCTCGCTGGCGTGCCGGATCGCCGGCTTCTGCGATCGACGGCGTGCCGACCACCATCAAGGACATCGTCTGGGTCAAGGATCGCGCCATCGGCTATGGCAGCGTCGCGGCAGAGCCCGTTCCACCCTCCAGGGATGCCCCGGCCGTTGCCCGCCTGCGCGCCGCCGGCGCTGTCTTTCTCGGCCTTACCACCACGCCGGAGTTCGGCTGGAAGGCGATCACCGACAGTCCCCGCTCGGGCGTGACCACGAACCCGTGGAATGCCACGCTCACGCCTGGAGGGTCGAGCGGTGGCGCCGCGGTCGCCGCGGCGACCGGTGCCGGCGTTCTCCATCTCGGCTCGGACGGCGGCGGCTCCATCCGCATTCCCAGCTCCTTCACCGGCATCTTCGGCATCAAGCCGACGTTCGGCCGGGTTCCGGCCCATCCGCCGAGCCCGTTCGGCTCGGTCTCGCATGTGGGACCCATGGCGCGCAGCCCCGGTGACGCCGCGGCAATGCTCGAGGTGATGGCGGGACGCGATATATCGGACTGGATGCAACCCCCGGTCGAGCTGCCGTCGCTGGCGGGTTCACGCTTCACCTTCGAGGGCGCCAGCATCGGCTACTGGCACCGTTCTCCGCATGGCTCGGTCGACCCCGAGGTGGCGGCCCGGATCGACGCAGTGGTCGACCGCCTGCGCGCCGAGGGTGCTCGCATCGAGCCGATCGACCTGCCGGATCACGACGACCTCTTCGAGATCTTCACGACCCACTGGTATGCGGGGGCCGCCGCCCGCGTCGCCGCCCTGCCACCGGACCGGCTGGATCAGGTGGATCCGGGACTCCAGGCTGTCGCCGCCGCGGGGCGGGCGATTCCAGCTCACGACTACGTGCTCGCGACCCAGCGTCGGGTTGCCTTCGGGGCCGCCATGGACGCGCTCCTCGAGCGGTTCGCCCTGCTGCTGTCGCCGGCGACTGCCATCGCCGCCTTCGCTGCCGGCGAAGAGGTCCCACCCGGCTCCGGCCTCGGGCGCTGGACCGAGTGGGCCGGCTTCAGCTACCCGATCAATCTGAGCCAGCAACCTGCCTGCTCGCTGCCATGCGGCCTCACTGGCAACGGCCGGCCCGTGGGCTTGCAGCTCATCGGCCCGCGCGGTGCGGATGCTCGCGTATTGGAAGCAGCTCGCACGGTTCTTTCGCTTATCTGATTGGCTGGATGCACCGGACGCCCCGGGCTGGTGTATCCCGGCCGCTCGATTGCGTGCGAATTCGGCCATCCGGGGCACCCTGCTGCAGGTCATTTCGGTGCTCGGCGCTTGATGGAGCCCGGATTGTGCTACTATAAAGCAAGGTAAGAATTTCCTTGCTGACCCTTCCTCCAATGGGGCTTCTGGGTTGATGATGTGGCGCTCGGTCCGGACATGGTGGCGGGTGTGGAGCCAACCCGCCGATAAGAATCGCCCGACGGGGCCGAGTGGCTCCATGGGCGCGTTGCCGGCAACCTGCTTTGGCGTCGCGACAGACCGTGGCTGAGAGTCTCCCGCGGCTGGCCGTTTCTAACGATGCGTTGTCCGCGGCCGATCGCAGCCAGACACTGAAGGCCTACGCCGATCTCGGCGACATCGATCTCAAGGAAGCGCTGCTGACGCTTTGGCGGCGCAAGTGGCTGATCATCTTCTCGACCCTGTTCTTCGCCGGCGCCACCGCGGGCGTCGTGATGAACATGACGCCGCTCTATACTGCCAGCGTGAAGTTGCTGTTCGAGGAGCAGCAGATCAACCTGTTGCCGGGATTGATCAACCAGAAGCTGCCGACTGAGCAGATCCAGGTCATCGGCTCGCGCACCGTGGCGCAGCGGGTCATCGACAACCTCGATCTGCGGGCCGATCCCGAGTTCAACCCCGAACTGCAGCCCGAGCCGTTCCTCACCCGGTTGCGGCAGAAGCTGCGAGCGATGATCTCGATGGGGCTCGGCTATGCCGGGCTCTCCTCTCCGGCAATCGGCGAAGACCTCGAAATGCTCTCCGCCGCCGATCCCGAAAATGCCGATCCAGTCGCCGAGGGAACCACCGACGACATCGGCGAGCGCATGTTCAACGAGTACATCCTCGACGGCTTCCTCGACCGTCTGACGGTCGACACTGTGCCAAACTCGACCGTCATCGAGATCAGCTTTACCTCGGAGCGGCCGACCATGGCGGCCCAGCTGGCGGATGCCGTCGCCGACAGCTACCTGCAGCAGCGCCTCGAGGCAAAGTTCGACGAGATCCAGCGTACGACGGGCTGGCTCGATGAGCGCATCGGCGAATTGCGCGATCAGGTCTCGGTAGCCGAGGCTGCGGTCGAGGAGTATCGGGGCCAGACGGGACTGCTCGAGACCGACGGCGGGACCGTGGCTGCACAGCAGGTGTCCGAGCTCAACAGCCAACTGATCCTGGCGCGTACCGAGCGCGCCGAACGGGAGGCGCGACGCGACCAGGTCCGCCGCCTCCTCAACGCCGGTGGTGAAGGCCTCGCCAGCGCCACCGAGGTCCTGGGCTCGCCGCTTATCAGCTCGCTGGTCGAGCAGGAAGTAGGGCTTCGACGCAAGGTTGCCGATCTCTCGCAGGTCTACGGCGCTCGCCATCCGCTTCTGCTCAGCGCCCAGGCCGAGCTTGAGGATCTGCAAGGCAAGATACGATCTGAGACCGCTCGCATCGCCGACAGCATGCAGGCGGAGGTGAACGTCGCGCGCGAGCGTGAGCGCCTGCTCGAGGAAGGCATGCGCCAGCTCGAGGACCGCGTCTCGGATTCCAATCAGGCTTCGGTGACCCTGCGCGCCCTGGAACGCGAGGCGAGCGCCGCACGCACGCTGCTCGAAACCTTTCTGCAACAATCCCAGGAGTTGAAGTCACAAGACGACCTCGGCGCCTATCGGGCCGATGCCACCGTCATTTCCTATTCGGCCATACCGCGCAATCCGTCCTATCCGCGCAAGACGCTGGCCGTCGCCGCAGCGATCGTCGTCGGTGGGGTGATCGGCGTGGCCCTGGCTCTGCTGCTCGAGCGGTTCGACGCCGTTTTCCGCAGCGCCTCGCAGCTGGAGGAAGAGCTGGGCTTTCCGGTGCTCTCCTCGGTGCCCGATCTTGGACGCATACGCGCGGTCCGCAAACGTGGCCTCCACAATTATCTGCACGACCATCCGAATACCGCGGTGAGCGAAGCCTTGCGGGCGATCAACGCGCGCATGCTGCTCCTTCGCGGCGACCGGCGATCGGCCGTCTTCCAGTTCGTGTCGTCGGAGCCAGAGGAAGGCAAGTCCAGCCTGGCGCTATGCACGGCGCAGATGCACGCTAGGGCCGGTCGCCGGGTTCTGCTCATCGACGCGGATTTCCGCCAATCGAGCGTCGCCGCCATGTTGCGCCTGCCCTCGACGCCAGGGCTTACCGAGCTGATGTCCCGCCAGAGAAGCGTCGAGGAGGTCGTACGCCAGGACCCGGTTTCGGGCGCGTATCTGATCACGGCCGGAAAGCTCATTCCGCACGCCCATGATTTTCTGATCGGCGGCCAGCTTGCCGAGATAGTCAACGATGCCCGCGAGCTCTACGAGCTGATCATCATCGATTCGCCGCCGGTCCTCTCCGTCGCCGATGCGCCAGTGATCGCCCAGGCTGTCGACGCCACGATCTTCGTCGTTCGCTGGGGCAAGACCCGCAAGCCAACAGTGACGTTCGCGGTTCGTCAGCTCGCCCAGAGCGGTGCTTCGATCATCGGCCTGGTGCTGTCCCGCGTCGATATTCGCCGCGCGGCGAACTACACCTATGGCGACGCTGGCCAGTATCATGGCAAGCACAAGAAATATTACCTCGAGAAGTCATGACGGCAACAGTCTCATGAAGTACGACGCAGTCACACAGGATGTTCCATTGAAGGCGTTCCAATCATGAAGAGTGGGTCAGCGCGGGTAACAATTGGCGTTCCTGTCTACAATGGCGCCGCAATCCTTGCCGAGATGCTGGAATCCCTGCAACGGCAAACCTATCCGCACTTCAAAGTGGTGATCTGCGACAACGCGTCCACCGATGACACGGCGGCGACCGCACGCCGTTTCGTCGATGCCGATCCACGCTTCAGCTACCATTGCAATGCGACGAACATAGGAGCAGCACCGAACTTCAACCGTGTGTTCGAGCTCGATCACGCCACCCCTTATTACAAGTGGGCGGCGCACGACGATCTCTACGAGCCGACCTATCTCGAGCGCTGTATCGAGGCGCTCGACGCCGACCCGGAGATCATGGTCGCCTATCCCGTGACGGTGATGGTCGACGAGACTGGCCGCGGCACGGCACCAGCGGAGCTTGGCCTCGAGCAGAACGTGCTGGAGAGCTTCGTCGATGCGGCAGGTCGGCCGGCCTGGGTCATGGGGCCACTGCGCGTGGCGGAAGGCAATGACCCGGTCGCGCGCCTCGACGAGCAGTTGAGCTTGAAGCTCGGCTCATTCGAGATCTTCGGCGTCATGCGCACGGCTGCGATCGAGCGCACCGGGCTGCACGCCAGCTACTACGGCTCCGATCGAGCGATGCTGGCGCAGCTGGTGCTCATGGGCCGGTTTCATCAGGTGCCCGAGAGGCTCTACGTCAATCGCTTCCACAAGGCCGCCAGCCGCAACATGAAGCACTCGGACTTGCGGAACTGGATCGATACCAGGGGCGGCACGCGTTGGTACATGGCCCGCATGCATTGGGACATCGTCGCCGCTGCCGTACGTGCGCCACTCGAGCCGCGAGATCGATGGCGCGCCACCATGGTCGCCCTCGGCGACATTGCCAAGCTGCTGACCAAACGGGTAAGGCGCAAGGCCGCACGCATCGCCGGCGCGACGCCGCGCCTCAGTCAGGGATGAACGGCAAGCGGTTCCGGCCGCCGGGCTGAGCCGACATGGCAACGGTCACCCCCGATACCGCACCGAGCCTGCTGGAAGATGTGCCCAAGGGCATCATCTACGGTGCCTTCAGCGTCGTCATCGTTCTCCAGTTGCTCAATATCTTCACGTTCAACTGGCACCCCGAGCTCCGCCTTCCGCTGTCTGCCATGCTGGCGGCAATTCATCTGACCCTGGCTGCCGTGACCTTGCTGCTCCGACGGGCGCATTGGGCGATGATCCTGCTGCTTTCCGCGACGATCAACATTGCCGTCCTTTTGCCCCCGCACATGCTGGGTCTGAGTGAGATGCGCGGCCTCGACATGGCCGAGCTGAGCCGCCGGCTCGTCCTGCCATTGATGATGATCTGGACATTGAGTTACCCCCTGGCGCTGCCGGTGCGCCTGTTGAAGGGTGCGGCCATCTTCGGCACGGTCTATGCGGGCTACATCGTCCTGACCGAACCGCAATTCGTCTACAACATAAACGATGGCTTTCTGCGATTTGCGTCGCTGACCGGTGGCTTCGACCAGGTCCACCTGAGCGCGAAGTTCGTGGCCCTCCAGATCGTCCTGCTCGATCTGTTGCGCCGTGCCAGGCTGATGAACCCGGTGGTGGCCTGGGCAATGATCGGTATCTGCGTCATCCTGATGGATGGCTACGGCGCCCGCGCGCAGCTCCTGTTCGTGGCAATTTACTGGGCTTACCTGTTTTACTGCAATTATCGCCAGGACTTCGTCGTACGGTGGCTGCCGGCTCTCGGGTTCGTCCTTGCTGTTACCGCAGCGATCATTGCGCTTCAGGTCGGGACGGACATCGAGTCCTGGGGCAGCGGGCGCATCGGCACCTGGCAATATCGTATCCAGCTCATCGCCGAGCGGGATCTCGTGACGCTGCTGTTCGGCAGTGGCGTCGGCGCGGACAACATGTGGACCCCGCAATGGGGCTGGGGCGACGATACGCTGATATCGCACAACGACTATCTGTATTTCCTGACGGACCACGGCATCGTCGGGCTCCTGATCCCCGCTACATTCCTGCTCGGGCTCTGGATGCGCGTCGGCGACTACGGGCGGGCCATCGTCCTGGCGATCGTGATAACCTCGGTTGTCGACAACGGCTATTTCCGCACGCCGATGCTGGCCGGCTGGCTCGCGATCGTGTTGTCGACCTCGCTCCTCGCTTCGCTCCTCAGGGGCGAATTCCCCGGCCTCAAGGGCGGGTCACTGAGAGTTTAGCGCCGCGAAATGCTGGCCACCGGGCGGCCGTGCGAGCCCTCCCGTCACTCCGCCAGGACCATGAGGGAGAAGCCGCCGAGCAGCCGGACGGCGATATCGGGGTGGAGCCGTAGCAGCGCGCGGCGAGGCAATTTCATCAGGTCGGCTTTCCAGCCCCGGTTCCCCAGCTCGAGATTGGTGTTGGTGTAAAAGCTGTCGATCACCCGGTAGCCGGTCTCCCGGAGACAGGCCAGCGCCGTCTCCTTGACGAAATAGTGCAGATGACCGACCTCCGCCCGCCACTTCATCAGTGGCCGCCCGCGCAGCACCGACTGCGCGGACAGATCGAGCGGAAAGTGAAAGATCTTCTGGCGACCCACGGGGCGTACCTGTCGCAGAAAGCTGAAATAATCCTCCAGATGCTCCAGGACATCGATCACCAGGACGAGATCGAAACGCTCCTCGATCTCTGAAAGAGGCTGGCCGTACAGAAACTCGACGTTCGCCGTTTCACGCGGCTTGGCCAGTTCGAACGCCTGCGGCGAGACCTCGAAGCCTTTGGCACGCACGGCGGGGCCAAGCGCGTTCGTCAGCGCCAGAAGCACGCCACCGGCACCGCAACCGATCTCCGCAATCGTCGTCGGCGCCAGCCGGTGACGCTGGATCATCGATTCGATGTTCCGCGCCTTCCAGGCCGCATCCTCCTCGTGCCATAGAGGGTTGTGCTCGAGGTAGCGGCCATCCGTGTAGATCGTCTCCTCGCCCGCCATCGCCGCCGTTCCTCGTTCAGCTCTATGCCGGAACCCGCCCGCCCGGCGACGTGGCCGCGCGAGGTTCGACCTTGGTGACGAGAACGACCGCACTCTCGGCAAGCACCAGGGACAGCCTGGGGCACTTTCTCTCCACGAATCGAAGCCAGCGGACGTGACGAATCGAGCTGCCGAACAGCAGCTTGTACTCGTTCATCCTCAGGAGTCGCAACGTGCGCATCTCCACCTGAACGCCCAGGCCCTGCAGGGTCGAGCGCCACCATTCCGGCGTTCGTGCGTGGTAGTAGAGGGAGCCGACCCGCTGCTTGTGCTTGTAGGTATGCTTGCGCAGCAGCGGCCGCAGCATCGCGAACGCCCAACGTCGAAGTGGCGGCTCGATACCGGTGATGATGCAGAAGCTCCGCCCGGGGGCGAGGACCCGGGTCAGTTCCTGCAATGCAGCCAATTGCTGCTCGGCGTCGATGTGCTGGATCGTATAGGCCGAGACCCCGCCGTCGATCGAGCCGTCCCGCAGCGGCAGCCGGGTCAGATCGCCATTGATGTAGATGCCATGCGTGCCGGCGCGAGCGCGCGCCTCGCGCAAGGCGACCACGGATATATCCACGCATATCCTGTTCGTATAGCCCGCCGACCATGGCAGATATTCGCCATGCGCGATCGGCCCGGACGCTGCATCGAGAAAATGGCGGCCGGTTCCGAAAAAGGGATTGAGGTCCTTGTAGGACTCCGCCTCGTAAAGGGCAGCGCCAGCCGACCCGGTGCCAGCGCCGCTGAATGTGGCTGTGTCGTGAAAAAGTCCGGTTCCAACATCGCGCTGCCAGCCGTGCTCATCATACCAACGGCGAACGGAACCAGCCACCGAATCTTTTGGACGAACTTCATCGCGCATAGGGCACGTCAGTCCAGATGAGGCACTCTATTGTTTATCGATTGTCGGGTCAGTTGCGTCAATCACCGTCTGGGTCAGCCGTCGCCAAAACGGTCCGCCCATGGCTCACTGTGACCCGAGTGCCGTGATGCCGGCATATTCCGGGGTGACGTCAGGGGACCGTCGAACGCCGGGACAAGCCCTGGCTGGGTCTCTCGATGCGAGATCGTGGGCACCGGCGGCGCCATCTTGAAGCAAGCTGTGGTGCAGCAGCTTGGGCCAGTTTTGGGATTTCGGGCCCGCGATCTAAAATCGGGGAGATGCGGAAATGCGGTGCATCAATCGTATGAGGTCAACTGCCGGTGGACCATGGGTCCACCGGCAGTGCCAGAATTATCAGACGTAGCGGTCAGGCAAACACATTGTGGGGCGGTGTATCGGCGGTCACGGTCACGCCGGCACGAGCAGCGTGCTCCACGTAGAGCCGGATGTTGCGCTCGTAGCCTTCCTTCGCATTCGCGTACTTGGCGGTGCCGGGCTTGTACACCTTCATGGCGTCCTTGCCCATCATCGCCCACTTGTAGAACTGGACGGCCTTGTCCCAGTTCACGGCAGCCGCGGTACCCGGCTGCGGCTGCTTGTTCGAGCTCGACGCGGTCGAGTTCGAAGCCGTGCTGGTCGATCCGGAAGAGCCGCCGGCAAGCGCCTGGGTGGGAGACGTGTTGGCATCCACCTTGATGCCGGCGCGGGCGGCATGCTCGACATAAAGCCGGATGTTGCGCTCGTAGCCTTCCTTCGCGTTCGCGTACTTGGCGGTGCCGGGCTGGTACACCTTCATGGCGTCCTTGCCCATCATCGCCCACTTGTAGAACTGGACGGCCTTTTCCCAGTTCACGGCAGCCGCGGTACCCGGCTGCGGCTGCTTGTTGCCAGCAGTCGCCGAGGACTGGCTAGAACCCGAGCTGCCAGACGTGTTGCCGGCACTCGTGTTCGAGCCGGACGACGGATTCTGGGCCGTCGCTTGTCCGGTGGACGGCGCACTGGCGACGTTGGATGTAGCACCGGCGTCGAAGGCACAATTCGGAGCGAGCGGCTGGCCGCCACCGGCAACCGCCGTTCCCAGGACGTTACTGTTGTTGAGCACCATCCGCATGTGCTTGTAGATCTTCGGAATGTCACCGCTGAGCTGGTTGCGGATCTGCGACTTCACGTCCTGATCGGCGCGGATTGCCCCACCACCACAGCCCGCATTGTCGACGACATAAGCACCGTAGTTCTGAAGCGCACGGGCCAGGCGGCGCCCCGGCTCCGACAGCCCGAGGCTGTTGATGTTGATGTTCCGCGGCAGGGCCATCAGCGCACCGTACGGAATATTCCCGGTATTGTAGCCGGCGTTGGACGCGAACGCGTCGCGGGCCGTTGCCGGAAGAACGACCTGCTTGGACAGCATCATCTTGCAGTTGGGAAAGGCGGGCAGACCGATCTGCAGCGCATGGCCGATCTCGTGCCCGGCGGTGTTGATCTCATAGCCCCGCAGGATACCAAACAGCATGGCAACGCCGGAAGCGCTGGTGCCTAGCCGTTGTCCACTTGCGGTGCCATGTCCCAGTCCCCGAATGTTCCACGTCTTGTGGATGCTGGCCAATGGCCGTCCGCCGTTCCAGTCATACTGAAACATCTCATGAGCAGTACCAGAGGTCTGGTCATAAATGACGGCCACGCCGTCGTAGGAACCGATCGAGCTGTACTGGATATTGGTGATCAGTCCCCCGCGAGGCAGACGGACCGATGCCGGAAGACCAATGCCATTGCTCTTGCCGGTAACGCGGTGGACAGGATCCGAAGATGCCACGCGGACAGCGTCGACACCCCACGGGCCACCCACGTTGATTGCCAGTGAACCGGCCTTCAACCAGTCCCGCGTTGCGGCATGTGAACTGCTGGCATACTGCGCGCCAGTGCCGATTGGACGATGGTGCGCACTGTTCTTGCTGAAGGGGTTGAGAAAGACGTCTTTTGGGGCGGAACAAGCAGTTTGGGCGAAACTGCTCGTCGCCGTGACCATCATCAATGAGGCAGCGACAGCCGAACTCAAGAGATGACGGCTCAGGTAACGAAAATTCATGCCATAGCTCCGGCGTAGGCGGTGATGCTAAGGGACGCCCGGTTAGGGCTTCGGTAGCGTTTGCGTATCCAACCGCGGATACGGATAGTTCACAGACGGGCATGGCGAGCGTTTATTCCCGCGCCTGTTGCAACAAGGTCGCTCAGCCCGGAATCGAACCCCAATTCTACCTATAGTAGATATCGCACCGTTGCAACGATCTTTTGCGCGAGCAGATGGAACGGCTGCACTTTCAAACAGTTGTCTGCGATCCGAAACTGGCTGTCGATCGCGATGCGCGTTTTCTCCCCAAAACGTCGACCGAGGCAGACACTTCGCCGCAGGGCGCCGCCCGTGTCATGGCCGGTTCCAGGAGTGCCCACCTCGGGAGGCCATTCGGCCCCATTCCTCCCCACCCCATCGAGCCTCCGGGAAATTTCGGGCGGTCTGCAGCAACGGGGCCGACCTGCATGAAATCGTCCGCCTTCATCGTTGCGGGTTGCGTTCCACCCCAAAGCAATTCAAGAAAGAGGCGTGACGCAACCGAGTTCGTCGCTGTCTTTAACTCGGATAACTCCTTGGTGAACGGCGCGTTGCGCAAATAGCGCATGGCGCCGTCGACCGGACGCCTCTCTAAAGAATCGCGATCCGCGACTCTCTGGCACACCGAAGAAGGCAAGTCCAAAGGACAATGCAAGGCATTTCGCGGATTCGAAAAACTGTAGTGGACTCGCTTTGCGGTCACCGGGTCGTTTTCCACCATGTGCCCAAATGCGGTGGGACGTCGATCGAACGTTCGCTGCGGATCAGATACGGAATTTCATACCAAACCTTCCCGCTTCGCTCCCTTTATAGTTCAATCGAGACGCTTCGCCCCGAATTCAATGCCGACGATCTGGACTTGCACAGCGCGCGCATCCGCGAAATTCAGCTGCTCGACTATCTCTACCAAGACATTCGCTGCATAGCCGGCCATGTCTATTTCTCAAACCGAGCGCACTCCCTTTTTTCAGACAAGTACCATTTTATAACCACACTGCGAGATCCTGTGGAATTCTTTGTTTCATTTTATTTACAAATGTTCTATTCAGATGAAGAGCGGTGGAAGATCGACTACACTTTGGAAGAGTTTCTTGATACACCGCTTGCGCAACTGTTTGGAACTTTTTATGCCTTGTATTTTTCTGAGCTGCCGCAAGACAAGCTGATTTCGAACAATCAGGCCGTGCAACTCTCCACCGAAAATCTTCGAAAATTTACTCTTGTCGGCATTCTCGAGGATATGGCGAAGTTCAGGCGGCGGTTATCCGAGATACTCGGCGTGCGCCTCTGGATCGGTCATGCCAACAAGAGCGAATCCAAGGCAGGTGAGAAGACGGATCTCTTGACGCCGACAGCTCGTCGGAAAATCGAAGCCTTGAGCACCATAAATTTCGAGATTTATGAGACAGCAAAAAATCAGCTTGCGGCATGATCAGAATACTTCGTCTATGACGTTAAAATTACATTTTCAGGTGCTTTCCCTCAGGAGTCGCTCTGTTTCAGCGCAAGGCAACGCAAACCGGCCAGCGTCACATGCTCGGTTGCCTCCAGCCGGGCTGTTCACCTCTAATCCCTGTACGGCCGCATAAAGGCGGATGGCGGGGGGACCCGGCCCGATGCGGCGCCTCGTCTCGATCGCCGAGAGAACCTTTGGGATGACCTGGTCCCGCGTCTCGCGCAGCACCTTCGTGCGCGGGCTCGCCATCCTGACCTCCGCCTCGCTGCTGCAGAATCTCATCACCTTCGCCAGCGCGCCGATCGTCGCGCGACTGTTCGATCCGGCAGATTTCGGCATTGCCGGCCTGGTTCAGGCCTTGGGCGCCGTGCCCGAGCTTATGGCCACCGGTCTCTTCTATATCGCGGTCGGCATCTCGCGGAGCCGCAGCGAGGCTATCAACGTCCTCTTTCTCTCGCTGACGCTGATCCCGCTATGCGCCGCGCTGGCCCTGCTGGCGGCGCTCTACCTGCAATTCAATCCCGGCCTGCTGCCAGGCTCCCTGATCGGGGTGGCGCCCTATCTCTGGACCATCCCGGCGTTCATCATCGTGGTCAACGTGCTGTCCGTGACCCGCCTCTGGGAGACCCGGCACGGGAACTTTCGACCGCAGCTGATCAATCGCCTCATCGAGGGCGGCGGCATTGCCCTCTCCCAGATTACCTTCGGCCTCATCGGCGCGGGGCCCTATGGCCTGATTGTCGGTCGCTGGCTCGGTACGGCGGCCGCCGCGCTGCACGGCATGCAACAGGTCATGCGCCAGATCGGCAGGCAGGGCCTGCGCGCCATCAGTTTCCGCCGGATGCGCCTCATGGCGGTTCGCCACTGGCGCTTTCCCGCCTACCAGCTGCCGGCTGCGATCTTCGGCCAGCTGAGCCAGCAGCTGCTGCCCGTCATGCTCGGCATGTTCTATGCCCTCGACGCCGTCGGCTTCTACTGGTTCGCCAACCGCCTGCTCGAGCGACCGGCAATCATCTGGGGCTCGAACGTCGCCCGGGTCTACTATCAACACGCGGCTGACCAGCGAAAGCACGGTCAACCGGTCTCGAAACTCTACTGGCGCTCCACCGCCACGCTCGCCCTGACCTCGCTCGTGCCGTTCGGCTGCATCATCCTCTTCGGTCCACCGCTCTTCGCGTTGATCTTCGGCGCGGAATGGGAGCAGGCCGGGCATTACGCCCGCTGGATCGCCCTCGCCAGCTTTGCCTATCTCATCGGCTTTCCGGCGCGCACCGCGACCGCCCTGTTCAATATCCAGGCGTCCTACGCCATCATCGAGACGGTTCGTGCCGTGCTCGGTGCGCTGGTCGTGATCGTGATCGCCCGGCAGGGTGGCGAGGCAACGCTGGCTATAGCTGTGGCAGCATCGATGCAGGGCGTGATGATGCTGACATTCGTCGGCTATGTCGGGGCACGGCTCCGGCAGTTCGATCGGCACAGGGAGGCCGGCGGCTAACCCCTCGGGGCCACCTGCCAACCCGTTCAGCCAGCCCGCTATCGCTTCGCTGGCGATCTTTCGTCCGCCGTCACCTCGTCGCTGAACAGTTCCGCCAGACGCTCGAACACCACCGACCGGCTGGGATGGATGTAGATGAAGTTGTAGATATAGTCCGGATTGTAGGCGGCCTGCCCGACCTGCAAGACAGTGTCGGGCCGCTGGTGGACCTCGATATCGAAGCAGCGAAAAGGTCTGATCCGGCCCTTCTCGAAGAAGTAACCACGATAACCCAGATCGGACAAGTAGGCGAAGATCCGGTCGGGATCCTCGAGCGTGAACCGCGACTGCGCCGCGACCATCAGGTTCGGGCGGCAGCGTTCCAGTGTCTGCCTCGCACCCTGGAGAATGGCGTACTCATGCGCCTCGGCATGCACCTTCATGAAGCCCACGTCCTGGAGATCGAGCGAGTCGAGCGTCCGGACGGGCACCTCGACCGCGCGCAGCTCGAACTCGTCGATCGCCTCGCGCATCATGCTGCTCCGCCCAATCAACTCCCGCTCGCCTCGGCGCGGGATCCAGAGCGTCAACGTGCCTTCCGTGTCTGAGACGCCGCAGGCGAACACCTCGACCCGCTTGCCGAACGTCTCGCGCAGCAGCTTTGCAAGCTGGGGATTCGGCTCGAACGCGTAGACCTTGCGGCTCCGCCGAGCCAGCAACCAAGTGTAGACGCCCGTATTGGCGCCGACATCGACGCTCGTCTCCTCGGGTTCCACCAGGTGGCGAAGCAGGGGGTACTCGCGGTCGCCATGCAGCCATTGGTATCGGGTCCGCTTCAGGATGAGCAGCCGATAGAGGATCTTGCGAATGAACGCGGGCTGGGACTCGAACATCATCCGTTGCACCCGATTGGAATTTGAGCGGACGGCAAGAGGGCGCGGATACGACCGCACCGGGCCCCCTTGCCAATGCCTGCAAGGTCGGAACTGCCACCCTGAAGCCTCACGTTGATCCTCCTCCAGCCGGCTCGGTTCGTCGGCCGACGCGATTGTAGAGCTCTTCAACCGAATTGAAGTAGCGCTCGGTCGTGAAGCTGGAGAGCGCCCTCTCCCGCGCCCGCTCGCCCATGGCCTCCCGCTGGGCGTTCGGGAGTCCAGCGAGTCTTTCGAGAACCTCGGCCAGCGCTGCCGCGTTCCCCGGCGGCGCCAGGTAGCCCGTCGCGCCATCCTCGACCTGCTCGGGCAATCCACCGATTGCCGACGCCACGACCGGCTTGGCCCGCGCCATGGCCTCGAGCACGCTCTTGGGGGCGATCTCGTACCAGATCGATGGCAGCACGACGCCCAGGGCCGCTTCGACCACTGCCCAGAGCGGCCCGCCGGTAAGGTAGCCGGCGAAATGGACAGGCTGGCTCGACCGGGCCGCTTGCTCCCGGAGGCGTGCCTCTTCCGGCCCTTCGCCGACCAGCACCAGGGGCAGGCCAGCGGCGTCGCAGGCCTCGATCAGCACGCCGCACCCCTTCTCCGGCGAAAGCCGCCCAAAATAGACGACGTACCGTCCGTAGCGCTGCCGGGCCTCGGCGATGAGCGCCGGCGTGGCGGGCTCGTCGGCCGTGGTTTCGAAGAAATTGGGGATGTGATGCAGCTTCTCGGCCGGAAAGCCGTGCTCGAGATGCTTCTCCAGGATCGACCGGCTCGGCATGACAAAGGCCGACACCGCGTCATAGGCACCCCGCCAGCGCTGGACGTAGGCGTCCAGCGCATAGACGGCACTCACCGCCTGCGAGTCGTGCAGGCAGGCATTGGCGGCGCAATTCCAGAAGCTGCCGGAGGCGCAGCGCTCGCAGACACCGAGCTTGTCGGTGAACATGCTGTAGGCCGGGCAGAGCAGCTTGAAATCATGCATCGTGTAGACGACCGGTATGCCCGCCGCAGCGATCGGCTCGAGCACCGACGGTGTGAGCTGATGATAGAGCCCGTGCACATGGACAATGTCCGGCCTGAAACTCTCGAGCAGCCGCGCCATCTGCTGCCTCGCTTCCCGCGAGTAGATGAAGCGCGGGATATCGAGCAGGCCGCGCCAGCCGGGTCGGGGATCGAATTGCGCCGGGAAATGCCCGTCCCAGGCCGATGGCGGGTTCCTCGGATGCGCCATCGCGAATTCGGCGCAGGCCCAACCCCGCTCGGCAAACAGTCGGCTGTGATCGAGATAAACCGCCTCCGCACCGCCCTTGCGGTAACGATAGCGATGGACATTGAGCAGCCGGCCCGTCGATGCCACGCGCGCCTACCGAACGGCCCGAACGGCAGGCACCACCACGTTCAGCGCGAGAGCGTGGTGGTCGGCTCGTCCAGCTGCCAGTTGCCGGTCGCATCGCGCATGACGGCAACAGGGAAAAGCATCGCATCGATGAAATAGCGTCGCGACAGCCGCCGCGGCTCGCACAGGACACGCCAGAGCCATTCCATGCCACAGGCCTGCATCCAGATCGGGGCACGGGACTCGGTGCCGACGAAATAGTCGATGCCCGCGCCGATGCCGAAGCCGTAGCAGTCGCCGAGCTCGCGCGCATGGTCGCAGAGCCAGACCTCCGACTTGGGCGAGCCGACGCCCATGAAGAGGTGCGTGGTGCCGTGCTCGCGGATGTCGCTAGCAAGCGTGGAGGAATAGGCGCTGTCGCGCTCGAAGCCGAAGGGCGGACAGACGACGCCGATCGATTCCGGGGCGAAACCACGCGCTTCGAGCCACCGCCGCAGCAGCGCACCGGTACGCTCGCGACTGACCACGAAGAACGGTCGATGCCGGCCGGCCGCGAGCTCCGGCATCAGGGCCGCGAAGAGATCGGGACCCGCCACCCGGCCGGGCACGCCGGCGCCGCGCCAGCGGGCATAGAGGGCCACCGGCGCGCCATCGGCGGTGGTTGCCCAGGCTGTCCGATAGGCGTCGCGGAAACGCCGGTCGCGCAGAAGATTGACGATGTGGTCGATGTTGGCCGTAGCCACCATCCGCAACCCGTCACCGCTCGGCACGGCGTCGCGGACCACCGACGAAACCAGCGAATCCTTGTCCGCTGTCGAGAAGCTTATGCCAAAGACACCGCCCATCTGTCATTTCCTCCGCGTCTTCTCGCTCTTGTCGACAGCCTCTTCACCCGGTACCCCGGCCGCGCGCATGGCCGCCTCAGGCGGCCGCCGCCCGCTCCGCCAATGACGCCGCCACCCGATCGACACCCTCGGCCAGCGTCACGCGCGGCGAGAAGCCGAGGCGGTTCTGCAGCGCCGTGTCGCCGCCGCGGGCGAACACGCCCTCCGGCATGTCGGACAGGTTGGTGACCGTCGCCTGCTTGCCGACACGCTCCAGCATCAGCGTGGCAAGCTCCGTGAAGGAGGTCAGGACGCCGGACGAGATATTGATGGCTGCGCCGTCGTCGACCTGGTCCATCGTCTCCAGCACGCAGCGCACGCAGTCGTCGATATGGACGAAGTCGCGCATCTGCCGGCCGCTGCCCCACACCGTCACGGTCGGGCCGTCCAGATCGAGGATGCGCTGGGTCAGGGCGGGAAACGGATAGGTCTGGTCCTGGTCCTCGCCATAGCCCGAGAACGGCCGATAGACGACCGACTTGAGCCCGTAACGGGAATGGGCCAGCCTGCCCAGATACTCGCCCGTGAGCTTGGCCCACCCGTAAGTCATGTCGGGCATGCCGAGCGAATCGCCGAAATCGATATCGTCCTCGCGCAGCAGCCGGTAGCTATCCGCCCGCTGCAAACCGATCGGATAGGCGGCGCTCGACGAGAAATACACGGTCTTGACCGGCTTCGCGTGCTCCGCCCAGCGCCAGTAGCCCGCATCGATCGCCAGGTCCTCGGCGACGGCCAATGGCTCGTAGTCGATCATCAGCCGGCCACCCACCATGGCGGCCAGATGAAAGACATAGTCGAAGGGCTCGCCGCTGGCCGCGCGGAAATACTCGCGGCAATCCATCTTCTTGAACTCGAACCCGCCGAAGTCACGCGGATCACCAGCCGGCCAGTCGGCCGGCTCCAGGCCACCGGTCCGGGGAACGACCGGATCCACGCAGACGACATGCCAGCCCTTGTCCAGCAGAGCCCTGCACATGTGTCGCCCGACAAAGCCGGCGCCGCCTGTAACCAATGCGCGCATCATCTGGTCATTTATCAATCAATTGGCGAATTCCTCATCGTTATTTATTTTAACCGCTTTCAGTCAGTCATACCAGCCACAACTCCGCAAAGTCGCCAAAGGAATACTGCTCCGGCATCGCCCTGTGGCGCACTCGCAAGCCGCGAGCCGGTCCCCGCAAGCTCAGTACGCCTTCTCATTGACGAGGCCGACGAGTGGAGTGCGCAGCAGGATCTTCAGATCCAGCCCCAGCGACCAGTTGTCGATATATTGCAGGTCCAGGGCGATCCGCCGCCGCATGTCGTCGACCGTGATCGTCTCGCCGCGGCAGCCATTGACCTGGGCCCAGCCGGTAATGCCCGGCTTGACCCGGTGGCGGCCCAGATAGCCGTCGATCAGCGCGGCATAGTGGTCGTTGTGGGCGACGGCGTGCGGACGCGGCCCGACGAGGGACATCTCGCCCTTCAGCACGTTCAGGAGCTGCGGCAGCTCGTCGAGGCTGGTGCGCCGCAGGATGCGACCCACCGCCGTTACCCGGTGGTCGTCGCGCGTCGCCTGCGTCACGGTTACGGCACCGGGCGCGTCGCAGAGCTCGTGGCGCATGGTGCGGAACTTGAGCACTTCGATCCGCTTGCGATCGAACCCCACGCGCATCTGGCGGAAGAGCACGGGGCCAGGGCTGTCCAGCTTGATGGCGAGCGCCACGAGGAGCATCAGCGGCGCCAGCAGGACGAGCAGTCCCAGGGCGACCAGCCGGTCGAACGCATCCTTCAGCGTGGACACGGGGCCGTCGAGAGGCCGCTCGACCAGGACCGTGGCGGGCAAGGAGCCGATGGCGCGCATGCCGATGACCGGGAGCTCCTTGGCGAGCACGCCGCTGACGAGGCTGACTTCGATCGGAAACTGGCGGAGCGCCTCGACGATGCGGCTGAGCGCGACCGTATGCGCCGGGTTGCACACCAGCACCAGCTGCTCGATCTGGCCCACGCGCGGCACCTCGCGAATCACGGCGTCGACCTGCTCGGGGTCGGTGAAGTCGACCTCCATCTCGGCAACCGGCGTCAGCGACGGGTTGGCCTCGATGCCGTCGAGGATCCGCTCCAGCGACATGCCCTGCTCGCGGACGATGGCCACCCGGCGCAGGAGTGCCCCGCTCGCCCGGGCGCGGATGATGAGCTGCTTGCCCGTGCAGCGAACCGCCAGGAGCCCGACCAGCACCAGGACGAACCAGGTCGCGATCCACATGCGCGAGAGGGGATCGATCTGCTTGAGCAGGAAGAGGGTGGCGAGGGTGCAGCCGAGCGCTGCCGACCAGCCGACCACCGCCTGCGGCAGCTGGCTCGACAGCCGGTCGATGCTCCGCTCGTTGTAGCAACCGGCGATGGTCAGGCATTGGACCGCGAACAGCACACCCAGCGTCAGCGCCAGGAACTCCACATGCTCGTCCGGCAAATCACCGTCGAACCGCAGCGCATAGCTGGCGAAGCCCGCCAGGAGAACGATGCTTATGTCCGCGATGCGCAGCGTTACAGCCAATGAACGCTGCCAGGGATCCATGGCCCGCATCGACACGGAGTCGCGCAGGATACCAGCCCGGGCCATCACCGTACTCATGGCGACCGCTCCTATTACCACCCGCTTGCACGCGGCAGTTCTCGGCCGGTCGGCTCCGGAACGAGCTGCCCATTCTCTTCGTTTCCAGCTTGTATTCTACCAAAAGTCGACGCTCATTGCCACCCGCTCTTAACGACCGGATGTCGCCCGCGGCGGAGATCATCAACTACAGCCGCCCTATCCAAGAATCGGCAGCCGCTCTGTCGCCGGAAAATTTCGGCCATCGCGCTGAAACACTTGACCCGTCGATGTTGCGGCAGACGGGCCGATCGACTTGCAAGCGTTGCCGCGCTCCGGCGTGATCGAAGACTTGACGCACTGCAGCAACCAACCGGATTTCACGGTTACCCGGCCGTTCACCGAATGGTTATGATCGAATCGTCGTATTCGCTTTGATTTTCATCGGTACTTCACGCAGCTATTGGCCGGCGGCCGTGGGGTGCCCAGGATGGAGTGAGACGGCCCCGGCGCTGCGGCAGTTTCATCCAGGCATTCGAGAGCCGGATCGTTGCACCAACGCCACGCCGCCGGCGACCGGCCATGCGACTATTGAGTATATTATCCTATTTCTACAGCGAATGCAAGCCCGCGGGTTCCTTCGGCAAAATGCGGCTTCGGGCGCGGTCGGGCGGCCTGTAGGATTGCCGTGAACGGCGAAAATGGCTTCTAATGCAGCAGGTTGCGGATGCCTGGGTTCGTTGGTCATCCCTCGGGTTCGTTCGTCGAATCCCTGGGTTGGTTCGTCGATTCCGTGGGTTCGATCGTCGCGAACTGTCGCGGAATATGCGACATCGCCGGAAATCTGTCGCATCATATGCGACAGCCATGCGCTCACTGTCGCATATAACGCGACAGTGCCGAGCAAAGTGTCGCGTTATATGCGACAACCCGAGCGCTTTCGTTGCGTCGGATGCGACACCCAGCATGCAGCCCCGCCAGGGTTTGCTCCCTCGCAAGCGCCATGCTACCGGCTTACTTGCACGTATGTAAACGCCATGGGATGCTGCTCGCCTCGGCACCCCAGGCGGCGCCACGACCCGACATGCAGGGAGAGACGCGGACATGACAGCCATTCCGGCCGAGATCGGCGCCGAGGTGCGCTTTTCGAAGACCCTGGGCGAGACGGACTTCTACCTGTTCTCCGGCATCAGCGGCGATTTCGACAAGGTGCATGTCAACGAGGAGTACATGAAGACGACGGTCTTCGGCCGGCGGATCGCGCACGGGCTCCTGGTGCTCTCGCTCTCCTCGAACACGGCCTCGATGATGAGCTCGCGCTACACGACGGCCGATTCGCCCTTCACGCCGGTTTCGGCCGGCTACGACAAGGTGCGCTTCCTCAAGCCCGTCTTCATCGGCGACACGATCACCGTCGCCTACCAGGTGGCCGAGGTGGACCAGGAGCGCCGGCGCTCGAGAAGCAGGGTCGAGATGACCAACCAGGCAGGCGAGACGGTGCTGGTGGCGGAGCATCTCCTCGCCTGGGTGCCACGCGACGTCTGAGCGCCTCCCCCGCCGACCGTATACTTCGTCAGGCTGCGAACGATCGGTGCTCACGTAGGCGGACTACGCTGCACGCCGTTCGTCTTGCCTTCCTCGTCTACGGCCAGGGGGGGGAGGCGCTCGGTATTGAGGCCTCAGATGCCCACGAACTGCGGCATGACGAGGCGCGGCAGGAAGAGGGCGAGCTCCGGCACGAAGATGATCGTGACGATGATGCCGATGATGATGGCGTAGAAGGCCATGATGTGCGGCAGCACCCTGACCACCGGCACCTTGCCGATGGCGGAGGCGAGGAGCAGGCAGAGGCCGTAGGGCGGGGTGATGAGGCCCAGCGCCAGGGTCATGACGACGATGATGCCGCCATGGATCGCGTTGGCGCCGCTGGTCTCGAGCAGCTTGCTGACGATCGGCATGAAGATGATGATCGCCGGGATGGCATCCATGAACGTGCCGACGATGATGAAAACCACCATGATCGAGAGCAGCGTCAAAGGGATGCTGCCGGTCACGTCGCCGGCGACGTTGATGATCATCTGCGGCGCCTGGAAGTAGGCGAGCAACCAGCCGAAGACGCTGGCGGCGGCGACGGCGAGGAGTGGCTGCGAGTAGAGCACGGCGGCCTCGGAGAGGATCCGGGGCAGCTCCCGGAGCCGGGCCGAGCGGTAGAAGACAAACATCAAGAAGAGCACGTAGACTGTGGCGACCATGCCGGATTCGGTCGCCGTGAACTTGCCGGTGAGCACACCGCCGATGATGATGACGGGGACCAGGAGCGGCAGGAAGCCCTCCTTCCAGGCGACGGCGAATTCCCTGACGGTCGGCCGCGCCTCGGCCGGCAGGCCCCGGTGGATGGCGTAGGCGTAGCTGTAGATCATCATGCCGAGGCCGATCATCAGCCCGGGAATGGCGCCAGCGAGGAAGAGCCCGCCGATCGAGACCCCGCCCTGGGCACCGTAGACCACCATCATGATGCTGGGCGGGATGATCGAGCCCATGGTCGAGGAGGCAGCGGTCAGCGCCACGGTGAAGCGGCGGTCGAAGCCGCGCTTGTACATGGCCGGGATGATGACCGAGCCGACGCCCGCGGTGTCGGCGGTGGACGAGCCGGACATGCCGGCGAAGATCATCGAGACGACGATGTTGATATGCGCGAGCCCGCCCCTGATCCAGCCCACCATGACCTCGGCGAGGCGCATCAGCCGGTCGGTGATCAGCCCGCTGTTGAGGAGCTGGCCGGCGAGCAGGAAGAAGGGCACGGCGAGCAGCGTGAACGAGTTCAGGCCCTGGAACATCTGCTGCACGACGAGGTCGGCGCGCAGGCCCTCCTGGACGATGATGAGCAGCGAGGCCAGAGCGAGCGCGTAGGCGACCGGCACGCGCAGCGCGATCATTACGAAGAAGCTGACGAAGAGGACGGTGACCGGGTTCATTCGCCGCCCACCTCGGTGTGCGGCGAATGCCGTGGCGTGTAGCGGCGCACGGCGGCGATGAGCTGCTCGACCGAGAAGAGGAGGAAGGCAATGCCGGCCACCGGGAAGGCGGCGAAGACGTAGGTCATGGGATACCCCATCATCGGGGTGAAGCGGCGCGTCCCGGTCATCATCATGCGCCAGCCGAAATAGACGAGCACGAGGGAGAAGAGCACGGCCGCAATGGCCACGACGGCGCGCAGCACGTGGTCGCCGGCGCGCCCCCGGTCGGCGACCAGCACGACGACGAAATGCGACTGCCGGCTGGCGGAGACGGCAGCCCCCAGCATCACCGACCAGACAAAGGCCATGACCGACCACTCGGACGGCCACATCATCGGCTGGGCCAGCACCTGGCGGTAGACGACGTCGATGGCGACGACCACAGTGAAGAGGGCGAGGCAGGCTCCGGCGGCGAGCGCGAAGACCCGCTCGATCCGCTCGTTGAGCCAGCAGAGCCGCGTATAGGCGGGCCCAGGGGTCGCTGCGGGCGAGTCGCTCATGCGCGCCCCCGGGCCGGACACGACGAAGCCGCCGGCCGGGACATGGATCGGCGCCCCGGCCGACGGCTTCTATCGGTCATTCAGCGCAGCTCGCGGACGCGGGCGAGGAGCGCCTCGGTGCCGAGCTCGGCGGCCGTCTCGTCCTGCAGGGCGGCGAGCTGGTCGACGAAGGGCGCCGTATCCAGGCGGTTCACGGTGACGCCGTACTTGCTCGCCATTTCCTCGAGCAGGGCGTTGTCGCCGTTGATGGCGTCGTCGACGCCGAAGGCGGCGGTGTCGCGGCCGGCCTGGAGGATGACCTCGCGTTCGGCCTCGCTCAGCCCCTCCCAGCTCGTGTCGCCCATGAAGATCAGGGAGACGGGCCACTGGTGCTCGGTCAGCGAGAAGTAGGGGGCGACCTCGTAGTGCTTGTTCAGCACGTAGGAGCCGGGCGAGTTCTCCGCCGCCTCGACGAGGCCGGTCTGCATGCCGGTATAGACGTCGCCGAAGGGGATCGCGACCGGCAGCGTGCCGAGCTGGCCCCAGACCTTGGATTCGACCGGCGAGGCCATGACCCGCATCTTCTTGCCCTCGATGTCGTCGAGCGCCTCGACCGGGCCGAAGATGTTGTAGACGCTGCGCGCCCCCGGGGTGATCGAGGCGACGCGGATGAAGCCCGGGTCCTGGGCCTCGATCAGCGCATCGAGCTCGGCGGTGAAGCCCTCGTCGAGAAGCGTCCGCTTGAAGTGGTCGCCGTCGCTGAAGAGGTAGCTGACGCTGAGCATGCCGAAGGACGGCACGAAGCTCGAGGCGTTGGCGGTGGTCGAGACCGACATGTCGAGATTGCCGGAGATGACCTCCTGCAGCATCGACGTCTCGGTGCCGAGCGTGGCGCCCGGAAAGATCTGCACCTCGAGCTCGCCGTTGCTCAGCTCCTTCACCCGTTCGGCGAAGTACTCGGTGGTGTGCTGGTAGGTATGGGCGGTCACCTGGTCGTGGCCGAGCCGCAGCACCTTCTGCGCCAGCGCATCGGCGGACCAGCCCATGACCAGCGCCATGGCGGTCGCCGTTACCCCGAGCGCGCCCCTCATCGTGGCATTCTGCATCGTGTCCTCCTTGGGGCGGGCCCCGGACCGGAACCCGCCCTGGGTTTCTCGCCTATTTCAGCTCGCGGATCCGGGCGAGCACGTTCTCGACGCCGAGCTCGGCCGCCACCTCGTCCTGGGTGGCGGACAGGCGCTCGACGAAGGGGCCCGTGTCCACCTCGTTCACCTGCACGCCGTACTCGGCCTGCATCTTCTCGACGAACGCGGCATCGCTCGCGACCACGTAGTCGATGATGTGGTCGGTGAGCTCGGCACCGACCTCGACCAGTGCCGCCTGCGCCTCCGGCGTCAGGCCGTCGAAGACCTCCTGGCTGATGTAGAGATTGGCCATCAGCCACTGGTGGCCGGTCAGCGAGTAGTAGGGTGCCACCTCGTAGTGCTTGTTCGAGGCATAGACCGCGGCCGCGTTCTCGGCGGCCTGGACGAGGCCGGTCTGCATGCCGGTGTAGACGTCGCCGAAGGGGATCGCGACCGGCAGGGTGCCGAGCTCGCCCCAGACCTTGGATTCGACCGGCGAGGCCATGACCCGCATCTTCATGCTGTCGAGGTCGTCGAGCGAGGTGATCGGCTTGTCGCGGTTGTAGACGTTGCGCACGCCGGCGGTGAAGGTGGCGAGGCGCTTGATGCCGAGCTCCTTCGACGCGATGATCTCGTCGATCATCGCATTGAACTCGGCGTCGTTCAGCACGCGGCGGAAGTGGTCGACATCGTCGAACACGTAGCTGACGCTGAAGAGCCCGAGCTCGGGGATGAAGGTCGAGGCGTTGGCCGAGGCCGCGATCGACATGTCGAGATTGCCGGCGATGACGCTGTCGAGCATCGCCATCTCGTTGCCGAGCTGGGCACCCGGGAAGATGGTCACGGCCCAGTCGTCGCCCAGCTCTTCCTTGAGCCGCTTGTCGAGGTGGACACCGACCTCCTGATAGCCGTGCGCCTCCGGCTGGTCGTGCCCGAGCCGCAGGGTCTCGGCTGAGGCGGCCGTGGCGCATGCCAGCGTGGCGCCAGCCAGCGCCGCACCCATGATCCTCGCGTGAAAGCTCATTGCCGCTTGCCTCCCTGATGGCGTTTTGCCTGCATGGCCAACCACTTACTTACTTGGAGGTCAGCTTGCCACAGGGCAGCCCGGAAATAAAGACGTTTCGTCGGACCTCAGACCAGGCCGCCGTTCACGTGAATGATCTGGCCGGTGACGTAGCCGGCATCCGGCGAGCAGAGGAAGGCTACCATGGCCGCGACCTCGTCCGGGCGGCCGATGCGGCCCATGGGAATGTGCTCGAGGAAGTCCGGCACCTCCTCTGCCCCGTGGTGGCCGAGCACGCCGTCGTCCTTGGCGATCAGCCCGGGGACGACGCCATTGGCGGTGACCCCGAAAGGGGCGAGCTGGACGGCGAGGCAGCGGACCAGCACCTCGGCTGCCGCCTTGGCCGCACCGGAGGCCGGGTAGATCGGGTAGTTGGGGCGGAAGACATGCGCGTTGCCGGTGGAGATGGCGACGATCCGCCCGGCGGCCGAGCGCTGCAGATGCGGCATCGCCCGGGTCGCCATCTGGAAGAGGCCTGCCTGGATCACGGCGTAGCAGCGGTCGAGATCGGCCCGGGTCAGCTCGCCGAACTGTGCCAGCACCGGAAACCCGGCATTCGCCACCAGCACGTCGAGCCCGCCGAAGCGCTCCACCGTGGCATCGACGAGCGCTTCCGGGGTCGCCGGGTCCTCGAAGTCGCCAAGCTGGATCGCGACCTCGGCACCCCGCTCGCGCAGGTCACGGGCAACCGCCTCGCAGCCCGCCCGGTTCGCCCGCGCATGCAGCATGATGTGCGCACCGTCGCCGGCGAGCCGGCGGGCAATGGCCGCCCCGATCCCGCTGCCCGAGCCGGTGACGAGGATTTTTCTGTTGTTCATTCAAGACGTTCCCTGGCTGCCCGCTATGCCGGCTGGCAAACTGGACCTCTGCCGAGGCCTACTGGATTCCAGCTTCGCCGGCGAGGGTCCGGTGCGGTGCTTCGCGACCGAGAGCGGCCAGGGGCCGGCGCTGGGGCCAGTGCAGGGGGGGAGTCCCGGGGCGGATTGGCGAGGAGCGCTGGACGTCGGCGATCGCCTCGGACCGGAGCTCGGGCGATGTCGTCCTCGCGCGACTAGCGCCTCCTGCCGGCCTTCTGGATCGCCGGTGGGATATAGGTGCCGGCAGCGACATCTCCCGCCGGACCATAGACGCGGATCATGATGTTGAACTGTCCGTCTGGCACCGGAAGCCAGTTGGCCGCCGGCACGCCGACGGGACGCGAGCGGGACATGTAGATCGACAGCGAGCCATCCTGGTTGAACTGCAGCCCCGGCGTGTAGCTGGCTACCAGGTACTTTCCGAGCGAGTTGCGGACGAGCTCGATGTCGACCGGCGTGTACGCGGTGACTGACCAGAAGCGCTTCGCATCGGGAATCTGCCCGTTGGGAAAGGTCAGGACGTAGGTGGCCCGCCTCGCCCCGTTGAGCGGGTCGCCCGCGCCGTCCTCGAAGGCATGGAAGTAGGCAGCCGTGGCGAACCCGTTGCCATACTGGATGTACTCGGTGATCGACGCGCGATCGAGGACCTCGTCCCCCCACTCGCCGATATTGGTGAAGTTGATCCAGTTGGTCTGGTTCGTGTTGTCGAGGTAGTTGTCCACGATCATCTGGTGCGCGTCCCGGGCACCCGCCCGGAACCCGATACCATTCACGCCGCCATGGCCGCCCTGGAAGAGGGTGTCGAACGTGTCCGACAGTGCCTTTTCCTCCGGCGTCAGCGGCGGCGTGTTGGAGGAGGCGACGGCCACCTGCAGTTGCCGGAGAAACGCCATCGGGGTCCGCCTGGCCAGGAAGTCGGCGGTCCGCTTGAACGGCACGCTGAATGCCGCTTCCGGCAGGATGAGTGTGGCGTCACCGCCGCGGTCGTTGGGCGGCCCGTCGGGACAGGGCTCATCGAGGTAGCGGCAGAGCGTCTGCATGGTGAGCGACCGGCGGAACTGTTCCGCCTCGTCGGTCTCGTCCTCGTTGGTGACGGAGTACTTGTCCGCCCGGAAGATCAGCATCTGGAAGTCGAGCGGCAAGGCGATCGGCGTGACCCCCTGCGGCAGCGTGCCGGTGAAGCCGGGTCCGGTAAGGCCAAAAGTGCCCGGGGTTGCCGCCGGAATGCCCGAGTCGAAGATGTTGCCGTAGGGGTCCAGCGTGAGGATCGAGTAGGTCGCCGTGGTGCTCGGGATCGTCAGGATCACCGGCTGCGCCGCGACATCGACAAAGGTGCTGGCATAGAGCGTGTCGTCATTGATCGCGACGACACTCTTGTAGATCGGCGAGATTCTGTTCGGACCAATCAGGCGGTTCACGGACCCGATGACCGACTGATAGTACGTGAACCACAAGGGGTAGAACTGAATGACGTATTGCAGAGTCGTCTTGTAGGCAGGGGTCTGCAGGCTGGTCCCCGGCTTTCTCAGGGTCTCCTGCAGGCTCGAAAGGCCTTGCGCGGCGCCCGGCGATGGTTCGCTGAAGATCGTGAGCACGGCAGCAAGGCCGCAGATCAGGCAATGTCGGAGCAGGGAACGGCGACGAGGCGCGCCACGGGGAGCCGAGGCAACCCGATCTCTTGCCCACATGCCAGTCAAGCTCGGCATCGGGACCTCCCCTTGTTTAATGAGACCTTAGCATACGCCGTTGCACCCTGACCCCGATTTGTCAATCGATAATGATCGAACACGCCACACTCGAGCCATATACTGGTTGCGTTGGCGATAAACAAAAATCAGCGCAATTATAACGCGGTTAACCGGCGCTTGATCCACGCGACTTCTCGCTACCGGTTCAGGCGATGATATCCTGGAGCTCGCGGTCTAGCTTGCGTCACTGGCCGCGACTGTCGCCGATCCCAACCGATTCGCGATGAAACCCGCGATCCGGTCGAGCACCTCTTCCGGCTGCTCGAGGTGCGGGACGTGCCCGCAGCCGGGCAGGATGGCGGCTTCGGCCGGGCCGGCGACGCGACTGGTGATCTCGTCGAGCTGGGCCAGCGTGCCGTGCTCGTCGAGCTCGCCCTGGATGGCGAGGACCGGACAGGTGATGCGGGCGAGGTCGTCCAGCATGTTCCAGCCGGTGGGCACGTGGCCGAGCCAGACGTCGAGCCAGCCCTTGACCAGGGCATCGACCGACTGATGGTGCCTGGCGAGGCGGCGGCGGAACTCGGCATCGTCCTGCCAGCGCTCGGCGAGGGCACCGAGGCCGGCCTTGGTCTGCGCCTCGAGGACGACGTGGGCCGCAAGGGTGATGCAGGCCGCGGGCCGCTCCGGGAAGGCGGCGGCGAACATGAGGGCGATCGTGCCGCCGTCGCTGTGGCCGACGAGGAGGGGGCGGCCCACGCGCGTCTCGGCGAGGACCGCCGGCAGCACGCCCCTCGCCTCCTTGCCGAGGAAGTCCCGCGGCCGGGGCTGCGGGGCGGGGTCGGAGCGGCCGTAGCCGAAGCGGTCGTAGACGAGCGCCGGCAGGCCGGTACGGGCGGCGAGCGCCTCGGGGAAGTCGCGCCACATCGTGATGCTGCCGAGGCCCTCGTGGAGGAAGACCAGCACGGGCTCCTCCGGCCCCCAGTCGCCGATGCGGCGCGCCGCGAGGCGCCGGCCGTCCAGATCGATGTCGAGATCGGCGATCAACGCGGCTCGGCGGCGCGGACGGCGCCGCTCGCGATCAGCTCCTCGATCTCGGCCGCGGCATAGCCGACCTCGGCCAGGATATCGCGGGTCTGGGCCCCGAGCGGCTGCGGCGGCAGGGTCACCGATGCGGCGGCGCCGTCATAGCGGATGGCGTGGTTGACCACCTTGATGGGTGCCCCGGTCGCACCTTCGACGGTGAGGAAGCTCTCGTTGTGCAGGACCTGCGGGTCCTTTTGAACCTCGTCGTAGTCGTTGACCTTGGCGTGCCAGATGTCGTGCTCCTCGAGCCGCGGCTGCCACTCGGCGAAGGTTCGCGTCGGCAGGATGCGGTTCAGCGCCGCCACGATCTCGTCGCCGCGCGCCGCCGCTTCCTCCTCGGGAACGGCAGCGAGCTCGGGCGAATCGAGGGCCGCGCCTAGGGCCTTCATGGTGGTGAGCGAGATGGCGACGTGGTCGCCCTTGACCGGATAGATGCCGTAGGGCGCGGTGTAGTACCAGCCGCCCACCCGGTGCGGGGCCGTGACGTCGTGCTTCTTCGTGGCGTTGAGATAGCAGACGAAGGATTCCATCTGCAGGTCGATGGCGGCTGAGAGGAGATTGACGTCGACGCGGCAGCCCTTGCCGGTGCGGCCGCGCCGGAAAAGGGCGGCGACGACACCGAGAGCGAGGAGCACCGCACCATGGTGGTCGGCAGCCGAGACGCCGACCGTCCGGGGGCCCGTCGAGGCCTCGCCCGTGATCTTGGCGAGGCCGGAGATGGCCTGGATCAGCATGTCCTGACCCGGCCGCCTGGCGTAGGGGCCGTCGGCGCCATAGCCGGAGGCGGCGGCGTAGACGAGGCCCAGGTTCTTCTCCTTGAGCGCTTCGTAGCCGAGGCCGAGCTTCTCCATGACCCCGGGGCGGAAGTTCTCGCTGACCACGTCGGCCTTTTCGGCGAGACGCAGGACCACGGCGCGGCCCGCCTCCGACTTGAGGTCGACGGCGAGATTGCGCTTGTTGCGGTTGCCGGTGAGGTAGAGGGAGGACTGGCCGTCGACCCAGGTGCCGCCGCCGGCGAAGCGCCGCTGGAAGGCGCCCTCGATGGGCTCCACGGCGATCACGTCGGCGCCGAGATCACCCAGGATCTGCATGCCGACCGGGCCGAGCAGGAAGTGGTTGAAGCTGACGACGCGCACGCCGTCCAGGAGATCGAGCATCGCGTCCCACCCGGTGAGAAGGGCGCGGCAGGCGACAACGATGGCCGCCCGCCGCGTCGTTGGGTTCGGTTATTCGGCAGCGGCGGCGAAGGCGCCCGACCGGCCGAGTCCGGCCGCGTCCAGCGCCTTGCGCAGCCGGTCGAGCTCGGCCTCGCCGAGCTTCATGAGCGGCGGCCGGACCACCGCCCGGTCGAGCCGGCCGAGCATGACGAGGCATTCCTTCATGCGGTTGTGCATGTCGAGGAAGGGCGGCGCGTAGAAGGCCTGG
>JAUIID010000261.1 GCA_030431615.1 Alphaproteobacteria bacterium | reverse complement strand
GTATCTACTCGAAGGCCAACACGCAGATCGGTGCGGTCACCGGCTCCGACGTCGGCGGCAACCTGAACAACACGACGCTCGTCAACCGGAACACCAACGCCGCCATCGGCCTCGGCGCCAGGGCCGGCTCGGCCATCGGCACGGTCACGAACGCCACGGTCGGCGGCAACGTCAACAACACCACGCTCGTCAACCAGAACACCAACGCCGCGATCGGCATCAACACCAAGGCCTGCTCCGAGATCGGCTCGATCGGCAAGTCCGACGTCTGCAGCTGACGCCAGCCTCCCTTTCTCCCCGTGCCTCCCTGACTTTCGCCGGCCGCTCTCCCGAGCGCGCCGGCGGCTTTTTTTCGTCGCGGGCCGGGCGATCAGACGGGCTGGAGGAAGCGGAACTGCTCGACGACCTGGCGGGCCGCCCTGAGGATGGCGAGAATGGCCGGGCTGCTCTCGGCCACGCGGTGGCCGCCATAGATCCGCACGCCCGGTACCGGGGGCCGGCTCGCCAGTTTCTGGATGGTGCCGGCTTCAAAATCGGGCTCGAGCATCTTGCGCGGCAGGAAGCCGACGAATACGCCCTGGCGCACCAGGTGGGCGATTACCGAAAGGCTGTTGCAGCTGTTCAGGCGCGGCGGCTCGAGCCCGCCCGAGCGGAACCACTCGCCGATATATTTGTGCATCGCCGACGGGTGCGGGTTGCTGACGATCGGCACATGCTGCAGGTCCGATGGGCGAACCGGCGAGCTCAGGCCGAAGCTCGGTGCAGCGCACCAGCCGGATTCCTGCGACCCGAGAAGCGTCAGCCGGAGCCGCGGATCGCTGGTCGCATCGACCAGGAAGGAGATGTCGAGCTCACGCTGCAAGAGCTGGGCCTCGAGCGCGGTGCTGGTGGCGATGACGAACTCCAGCCGCAAGGCGGGGTGCTCCGCCTGCATGTTCTGCAGGAGCGCCGGCAGGCAGACGAGGGCGAAGGTTTCGGGCACGCCGACCCGCACCACGGCCGGCATGGTATCGGCAGCACCGCTCAGCTCGCCGATCCTGGTCACCTCGTTCAGGATGGTGCCGACCCGCTCGAGCAGCTCGCCACCTTCGTGGGTCAGCTTGAGGCCGCGGCCGACCCGGTCGAACAGCCGGACGCCGAGCGCCTCCTCGAGGTCGCGCAGGCGGAGCGAAATGGTCGGCTGGGCGAGGTTGAGCTGACGCGCGGCTGCTTGGGTCGAACCCAGCCGGGCGACCCAGAAGAAGGTCTCGAACTGTGCCAGTGTCACGCGCATCTATCAGGATTGCTAATAGATTCGCGTGATGTAATCCAATTGGATTTGTCGTTTCACTGGCTCTAGCGTCCTCCCGTGCCTCAGGCGGGACGCTCGGCCCTCAGCAAACCGTTCAGATTCCGCCAGGCACGCCCCCCCGCAGGTCCAAGGAGCGGCAACCGGTTCGGCCTGCCTGCCGCGTCAGGCGCGGTAGACGTAGATCGGGCTCGACCAGGCGCGGGTGCCGTCGGCGAGGGTGACGCGGACGAAGAGCGGGTTGTCGCCGCTCGCCTGCAGCTCTGGCCGGACGGTGCCGCCGAAGGTGAGCGCCGTTCGCGTGTCGGGGGCCCGGCAGATGCGGATCAGGCGGGGCAGCTCGCCTTCGGCCTCGGTGACGTGATCCTCGAGGCCGATCTCGGCGAGCGGGATGTCGACGTTGAGGAGCGGCGTCTCGATCTGGAGGCGGCCGGTTCGGCCATCCTCGAGCTGCATCTCGAAGCCGGCGAGGTTGCCGGTCGTGACCGAGCGCCAAGCGAGGCCGTCATCGCCGACCCGGTCCAGGGTCTTGTCGCAGTTGAGGAAGGCGATGGGCACGACGCCCTGGATGCGGTCGCCGGTGACTTTGGCGCTGCCGTCCCAGACGACCTGGCGGAAACGGCCGCGATAGGTGGCACCTTCCCAGATGACGCGGATGCACCGGCCGAGATCAGCCTCGCCATGCGGGCGGAGCGTGGCGGCAAGGTCGCGGCCGTTGAAGACGTCGATGCGCTCGACGGGCGAGGCGGCGGAGACGTCGACGGCGAGCTCCAACCCGCCCTCGGGGAGGTGGACGATGTCGCCCATGAGGGCTTTGCGGCCGCTCACACCTTCGGACGGGCCCAATGCCGGATCGTGGGCGTAAATGGTGGCGTCCGCGTCGAAAATGGCGCGCACATCCAGGATGAGTCGGCCGGTCGGGCCGCCGGTCGTGCAGTAGTGGCGGCGGCGGCGCAGGCAGTCGAGCAGGGTGGGGCGGTCGAGGGCAGGCATGAGGTAGCAGGTGAGCCCGCCGATGGCGCCGAAGAGCCCGGCACCCGGGTAGCTGGCACCCGGCCGGCCCTTGTGGCCGTCGGAATTGGCGACGATGCCGACCCGGTAGCCGGCGTCGAAGGCATCGTGGACCAGCCACTCGAACGTGCCCCAGGAGGAATGCACCTCGACCGATTTCTCGAAGCGGCCGTCATGGGCCTGGATGATGTCGGCGTAGCGGCCGCCGCAATGGGCGAAGCCGACGACGTCCCATTCCTCTGCCCGGGCGAAGGCCTCGAAGAGCTCGCCCGCGGTGGTGCAGTCGGTATCCAGGTCGCTCTGGTCCTCGATGAGCGCGTGCGAGGAGCGGCGGATGGTGCGGCCTTCCTCTGGGAAGTAGACATTGCGGTCGCCGCCGAGCGCGGTATTGCCTGACCACTCGTAGCCAGGGAGCGCCACGAATCTTCCGGGCTCGTCGAAGCTGGCGGTCAGGCGGTTGAGCTCGGCCCAGAAGTCCAGGGTGATCTGGAAGTCGTTGCCCTGGTGGCCGCAGGCGTCGACGAAGGCGAGGTCGCGGGCGAAGCGGAAATAGGCATCGGCGCTGTTGTTGCCGATGGTCTCCTCGGACTGGCCGTGCAGGTCGCCCCAGAAATGGAGGAAGGCGGGGGCTGCCTCGAGGCGGATCGGGTTGCTCCGGTACTGCGTGCCGGTTTTGTCGGTGAGGATGAGGTGGCCCTCGCCCGCCGCCGTGCCGGTGAGGCCCGGGATCTCGAGCGCCCGCTGGCCGGGCTTCAGCGTCACCTCGGCCGGGGCGCCGCCGATGGGCCCGACGACCTCGACCCTGAGCGTCGTGTCGCAGCGGTCGGAAGGATTGCCCCAGCGATCCTCGCCCTTGACCTTGAGCGGGAAGGCCTGGCCCACCTCGCGGAGCGTCGGCAGGACGGCGACGTAGCGGTCGGGCGGGCCCGGGACGATGCGGATGGTGGGCTGGACCGGCAGGGTCTGGAAGTTGAAGGTGGCGATCGGGTCGGCCAGCACGCGGAACTCGAAGCTCTCCTCGCAGAAGGTCTGTAGCCGGAGGCCGGGCGAGCCCTGGGATTG
Source organism: Alphaproteobacteria bacterium (assembly GCA_030431615.1). Lineage (GTDB taxonomy): Bacteria > Pseudomonadota > Alphaproteobacteria > Geminicoccales > Geminicoccaceae > SLRI01. The sequence continues at coordinate 3,028 of JAUIID010000261.1, read as the reverse complement.
GTCGCCGAAGCGGATGGTGATGCGGTCGCCTCGCTCGAGGAAGCCCTTGACCACCTTGATCCACAAGGTCCGGTCCCAGGGGCGGATATTGCCCTTGGGGTCGAAGCGGGTCTGCAGCACGGCCCCGTTGGAGGCCTCGATGGTGGTGTAGCCGGGGGCCTTCGGGTCGGTGAACTGCGGGTTGCTCTGGTCCGAGGCGAAGCGGAAGCAGATGCGGAGCGAGCCCGAATCGTCGATGCCATAGCGGCCGGCTGTGTAGGTGAGAGTGAAGCTCTCAAAGGAGCCGGCCTCGAAGTCGCCTTTGGGTGAGAGCTCGGCCGTGCCGAGGAGGCTCGGGGCCACTGGTTCGCGCAGCGCGCCATTGTCCATGCCCATGGTCCACGCCTGCGCGTCAGCCATTCTCCACACTCCTTTCGGTTCGTTCTGCGCTCAGCCGACGGTGACGAGGCCGGCGGCCGGGTCGACCTTCACCCGCTCGCCGGTCTGGATGAGGCGGGTGATGTCGCCATCCGGGAAGCGGTCGCAGATCGCCATGTCGGCAAGGGCGGCACCCTGCGCCAGGATCGGGTTGAAGCGGTTGAAGAGGATGGCCACGGGCGCCAGGCCGCGTGCAGCCATCTCGTGCAGCATCCAGGCCGAGGCGACGCCGCCCTTGGCGGTGTTCACGACCAGCACCTTGCCGACATAGCTCTGACCATGGAGCTTGTGCTGCGGCCGGGAGAAGATGCCCTTGAGGCGGTCGAGGTCGTAGCGGGCCGAGAAATTGTCGTCGGTGACGAGGGCCTCGCCCTCGGCCACCGGGCCGACGCCGACATGGCAGCGGAGGATGCGGGGGCCGCTCATGGTGTGCGCCCCCTGACGGCCGCGTCGACGCAGTCGGCCATGCTCATGAGCGAAGGCGCATAGCCGTAGCCGCCCAGGATGTTGACCAGCTTTGCCGAGTTGGTGAGCAGGCGGCGCCAGCCATTGGCGATGCCCATCTCGCGGGCATAGCTCTGGTAGAAGCACATGCCGCGCAGGACCAGGGCGCCCGAGGCCTCGATGCGCTCGGTCAGGCGCATGCGGTCGGCATCGGCGGCGACGCCGGGCGAGGTGGCGACGAGCAGCGCCGTCTTCTCGTGAATGCGGCGGCCGTCAAGGAGGTCGGCGACCTGCTGCATCTCCACGAGCGAGAGTTGCGGGGCGGCGAAGACGACGACGTCGACCTTCTCGCCGGGGGCACCGTACTCGCCGAAGAGGCCCTTGAGCTCGTCCGGCCCGATCTCCCGGACCGGCAGGGAGGCCGGGTCGCAGACCGATTCGAGCGTTGGCGCCTCGGGGGTCATGCCGACGATGTGGAAGAGCGGGATCGAGCCGAAGCTCGCCATGGCCGCCCCCATGTGCTTCAGCGCATCGGAGTCCGGCGGGCCGTCGATGCCCTCGATCACCGGGACCGCCCAGTAGGAGCCGGCGGCGCGGCCGATGAGGGCACCCAAGGCACCCCATTCGGCGAGATCTCTGGGCCTCGTGCGCACGACGAAGCGGTGGGTCCCCCGGCGGTTCTCGTCGAGATGCAGGCCGTAGCGGGGGGTACGGCCGGTGAGTGCTGCGGCCAGGGCCGAGGGGCCGCCCTCGAAGTTCGACCGGGCGCCGAGCACGCTGTTGGAGTAAATGACGACGCCGGTGTCGCCGTAAGCCTGATGCTCGCCGGGCAAGGGCGGCATGATGGTCTGGTAGTTGATGCAGGTATCGGTCATCAGCACGCCCAAGGCCTCGAAGGCGTCGATGGCGCGGCGCTCGAGGGCGGCCATGGCGTCGGTCTGGCCGAGCTTCCGGTAATGGGCAAAGTCGATGCCGCGCGGGTCAGTGATGGTCGGAACCCGGACGCGCCGGTCGGCCGCCGGGGCTTCGCCCAGCCGCTCGAGGAAAGCCACGCCTGCCTCGCCCAGGCTCTCCGTGTCGGCCATGATGTGGGCCTGGTGGACCTCGACGAAGTCCGCCGCGTCGAAGGCACGGCCGACCTGCTGCATGTGCGCAATCGCCCATTGCCGGGGGGCGCCATGCTCGCCCCGCGCCATGGCTTCCTCGATGTCCGTCAGCTGCATACGGTCCTCCCTCGCAGGAACGGTGCTAGCAGCGGCGTCAGGTGGCGACAAGCCGCCGGGGCCGGTTGCCGCTTCGCTCGGGAATGCCGGTTTCCTCGAAGAAGACGCGCGCCAGGGCGGCGATGCCTTCGCCGATCTCTGCCTTCGTCGGCAGGCCGAAGCAAAGCCGCATGCGGTTCCTCGCGGCCTCGGGGTCGCAGGCGACCGATGGCCCCGCATTGAAGGTGACGCCGGCGGCCCGGGCGGGCTCCACCAGCTTCCTGACGTCGATGTGGTCCGGGAACTTCAGCCAGACGAAGAGGCCGCCCTTGGGGACTGTCAGCTCCACCGACGTGCCGAACTCGCGCTCCAGCGCCTCGATCAGCGTGCGCAGCTTGCCCTCCAGCGTGTTCGAGAGCCGGCTGAGATGCGCGTCGAAGTGGGTCTCGAAGTATTCGGCGATGACCATCTGGTCGAGGGCGGCCGTGCCGCCGTCGGTCTTGCAGGCGAGCATGCGCGCCAGGACCGACCAGTCGGCGGCGACGTAGCCGACGCGAAGGGCGGGGGCCAGCGACTTGGAGAAGGAGCCGATGTGGATGACCTGCGCCGGATCGAGCGCCCAGAGTGCCGGCGGGGCGCCGTCCCGCCAGATGATGTCGGCGTAGCATTCGTCCTCGAAGACCGGCACCTCAAAGGCCCGTGCCAGCTCGAGCAGCTTCTGGCGCCGCTCGAGGCCGAGGATGCTGCCGGTCGGGTTCTGGATGGTCGGGATGGTGTAGATGTATTTCGGCCGGATGTTCTTCCGTTTGAGATCCTCGAGGATGGCTGCCAGCTTCTCGACCTCGATGCCCTCGTCGTCGAGCGGGGCGCCGACGGGGTGGACGCCGAGGCGTCGTGCGCGCGAGAACATGGAGGAATAGGTGAACTCCTCGAAGATCACCGTGTCGCCGGGCTCAAGCAGCAGC
>JAUIID010000260.1 GCA_030431615.1 Alphaproteobacteria bacterium | reverse complement strand
CGCGTTGCGCCCATTCTCGGCAGGCGCTCCACCGGGCAGCTGATCATGAAATGGCGCCATCTCGGTATCGCCGTTCTCGTCCTCGTGGTGACGGCTGTCGCCGTCGTTGCCGGACTCCTCTATCTGCCGCAACTCGAGGATCAGCGTCGCCGCGTAGTCGAGAACTTGCTGGAGGGCGTGATCGGGCGTGCAGTCATGGTCTCGGGGCCGATCGACATCCAGCCCGGTCCCGTGACGACCGTCGCCATCGCCGACGCCTCGCTCGGCGAGGGCGGTCCCGACGACTGGCAGGGCACGCTGACCTTGCGGCGGTTGAGCATCACGTTCGACGTGATGCGCGCGATCCTCGGCCCCTTCCAGGTCCAGCGCCTCGAGGGCGATGGCCTGTCCATCGTGGTATCCGGCGGCACGCCCGCCGCGGAAGACAGCCCCTTGCGTCTGAGCCCGATCATCGGCCCCCTGGCCCGGGTGATGAACGCCGGACGCACCGGCGAGATCGACCTCACCGACCTTTCCTTCGAACGCCGCGACGACCCTGACGGCTGGAACGGCAAGCTCACCTTCACCGAGATCACAGCCGCGGAAAGCGGCGATGACGAAGGCTGGAAGCTCGCGGCCGATGGCGCACTCGACGGCTCGGCGCTGAAGATGGCCGCCGACTTCTCGGCGGTGCAGTCGCATCCGGACTTCGGTGAGGCGCGGGCGTTCACCATCGACGCCTCCCTGCCGGGCGTGAGCGAGCGCCTGGAGGGTTTTCTCGAGGCTGACGGCGACAAGCTGGACGCTACGGTCACCACCACGCTGTCTTCGCTCGGTGACCTCCTGGAGGCGCTGAAGCTGAAGCGTCAGATGGAAGCAACCGGCAAGGCCAGCATGCAACTCTCGGGCGAGGTCGATGCGCTGACTGCCGACAAGGTGACCGGGGAGCTGCACGTCTCGACCGGTGAGCGCGTCACCCTGGAGGGCAAGGTCGCCGACCTGTCGCTGCAGAAGGGTATCGAGGTCGTCGTGCAGGCCGACCTGCGCCGCTCGGACGGATCGGCACCCAAGCCGGTCGCGGCCCTCGACATCCTCGTCGAAACGGTCAAGGGCCGGCTGTCCGGAGCGCTGCGCAAGCTCACCGTCAGCGATCTCGTGCTGAGCACGAACGTCACCTCGGCCGATATCCAGAAGATCGGGCCGATCAGCGTCAAGTCCCTCACGCGCGACGCGGAGGGGCGCCTCGGCCTCAGCGGGGTCCATGTCCTGGCCGGTGAGCCTGGTGCGCCGAGCCTCGACCTGAACGGCAGCGTCGCCGACATTCTGACACAGACGGGAATCGAGTTCTCCGGCAGCTTCGACCTCGATGTGCTGCTGCTGACGACCGGCGAGCCGACCCCGCCCGGGATCGGCCGCCTGGCGGGCACGATTGCCGTGAGCGATGCCGGCGGCAAGCCGCGCATCGAGAGCCTGTCGGCGGCCCTGAAGCCGGCCGGCATCGTCGATTTGAAGCTCGACCTGCCGAAGGTCGCGCATGATGCGGAACAGAAGCCCGCGACCATCGACCTCGGCGTTCCTGACCTCGATGCCCTGGCGAAGGCACTCGGCAGCCCGTCGGTAGGTGGCGGCAGCGCCACCTTCACGGGCGAGGTCGGGCTGGTCGATGCCCTCACCATCTCCGGCCGCGGTGCTGTGGACCAGACGTCGATCTGGCTCGACCTGAGCCAGGACGTCGTCGGCGATCGACCCGTCTTCAAGGGCAGGGTCAAGTTCCCCAGCTTGCAGACGACCGGCCTGCAAAGCCTGGGCAAGCTCGCCGGGCTGGTGCCGGCCGCGGTCGAAGACGACGGGTCGAAGCCGGCCGCGACCACCGGCCCGAACCTCGACGCCGAGCTGGAGGTGACGGCAGACCTCGTCGACAGCGACTCCCAGTCCCTGGGATCGTTCGAGGGCAAGTTGGTCTACCGTGACAGCAAGGCCAGCATCGATCCCCTGTCACTGACCTATCTCGGCGGCAAGTTCGACGCGACATTGACCGCCGAAACGGGTGGCGATGCCATGCCGATCACCATGAAGGGCACGATCGAGCAGCTCGAGATCGCCAGGCTGATTGCCGAGCTGGGCGGCCAGCCCATGGTCCAGGCCCCGCTAGGCGCCACCTTCGATCTTTCCGCAACCGGCGCCGATCTCGATGCCCTCGGCAAGTCCCTCGACGGCAAGGTCGACGTCACGGTCGGCAGCGGCACGGTCGGCACCCGACTGATCGACCTTACCGGCGAGAATATCGTCAGCTGGCTCTTCACCTCGGGCTCGAACGCCAATCTCGCCTGCGCCGACGGCCAGGTCACGTTCGCCTCCGGCCTCGGCACCGTCCAGCAGCTCATCGTGGAGACCGACAATGTGCAGTTGCGTGGCAGCGGCACGATCGACCTCGGCCGCGACCGGCTGGACCTCACCTTCCAGCCTCGCCCCCTGCGCGAGCAGCTGCTTCAGGTGGTGACGCCGTTCCGCGTGCGCGGCCCGATCGATGCCCCGGAGGTCAAGGTCGCCGGCGGCACGGGCCGCCTTGCCGGCCGGGCCGTGGCCGAGACGCTCTCGCTCCCGCTCAACGTGCTCCGCGCGATCCTCGACCGCGGCGGCAGCAATCGCGTGCCCTGCGCCGCCGATCCCTGACCATGACGCGGCGCGTCGGCCGCCGCCTGCTCAATGTGCCAGGATCTGGCTCAGGAACGCCTTGGTGCGGTCGGAGCGCGGGTTGGTGAAGAACTCCGCCGGGGGGGCCATCTCGACGATCTCGCCCTGGTCCATGAAGACGACATTGTCGGCAACCGACTTGGCGAAGCCCATCTCGTGGGTGACGCAGATCATGGTCATGCCCTCATGCGCCAGCTCGACCATCACGTCGAGCACCTCCTTGATCATCTCCGGATCGAGGGCGGAGGTCGGCTCGTCGAACAGCATCACCTGCGGCATCATGCAGAGCGAACGGGCGATCGCCACGCGCTGTTGCTGACCGCCCGAGAGCTGGCCCGGGTATTTCTCCGCCTGCTCGGGGATGCGCACGCGCTCGAGGAACTTCATGGCGACCGCCGCCGCCTCCCTCTGCGGCATCTTGCGGACCCACAAGGGCGCCAGCGTGCAGTTCTCGAGCACGGTGAGATGCGGAAAGAGATTGAACGACTGAAACACCATGCCGACCTCGCGGCGGATCATCTCGATATTCTTGACGTCGTTGGTGAGCTCGATGTTCTCGACCAGGATGCGACCCTGCTGGTGCTCCTCGAGCCGGTTGATGCAGCGGATCAACGTCGATTTGCCGGAGCCGGACGGTCCGCAGACGACGATGCGCTCGCCCCGGCGCACGGTCAGGCTCACGTCCTTCAGGACGTGGAAGTCGCCATACCATTTGTTGACGCGCTGCAGGTCGACCATAATCTCGTCGCTGCGCCCGGCTTCGGCATTGGCGGTGGCATGGGCCATGGGGAATCGTCCTCTCAGCTGCGGCGGTCGGTGGCCAGGCTTCGCTCGAGATGCTGGCTGTATTTCGACATGAAGAAGCAGAAGACCCAGTAGATCACCATGATGAAGAGATAGGCCTCGATGAAGAACTGGCGCCATTCGGGATCGCCGAGCGCCTGACGGGTCGCCAGCACGAGGTCGGTCAGGCTGACGATGGCGACCAGCGACGTGTCCTTGAAGAGGCCGATGAAGGTGTTGACGATCGGCGGGATGGTGATCTTGAGCGCCTGGGGCAGGATGATCAGGCCCTGGGTCTGCCAATAACCGAGCCCGAGGGCCGCCGCTGCCTCGTGCTGTCCCTTGGGCAGGGCCTGCAGGCCGCCGCGGATGACTTCCGCTAGGTAGGCGGCGGCAAACATGATGATGGCGACCTGAGCACGCAGGATGGCGTCGATGTCGACCCCGGTCGGCATGAAGAGCGGCAGCATGAACGAGCCCATGAAGAGCAGCGTGATCAGCGGCACGCCGCGGATCAGCTCGATATAGCCGACCGACAAGGCACTGATGATCGGCAGCTTCGAGCGCCGGCCGAGAGCAAGCAGGATGGCGATCGGAAAGGCCGCGGCGATGCCGATGAACGCGAGCATCAGGGTCAGCGGCAGGCCGCCCCAGAGATTGGTGCGGACCGGGCTCAGGCCGAGAACGCCGCCCCCCATGAGCACGAAGAAGATGCCGAGCCCGAGCGCCCAGATCACCAGGAGTTGCCAGCCCCAGAACCGCCGGTCGCAGCTCAGGAGCGCCATGCCGACCAGGGCCACGATGCCGAAGAGCGGCCGCCACTGCTCCTCGAACGGATAGCGGCCGAAGAGGATCAGCCGGTATTTCTCGGTCACGACCGCCCAGCAGGCGCCGCTCGCCGCCTTGCACTCGTCGGGTGTCGCTGCACCGAAGACCGCGTCCGAGATCGCCCAGCGGATGAAGGGCGGAACGATCCAGACGAGCAAGGCCAGAATGAGGATCGTGAGCAGGCTGTTGAACCAGCCGTTGAAGAGATTGGCCCTGGCCCAGCCGATGGGATCGCGGGACCCGCGCGGCCTCGCCCGGGCCGGCGTCTGCGTTTCGCGCGTGAGGGTCTCTTCCATGGCTCAGCGCTCCACCAGCGCGATGCGCCGGTTGTACCAGTTCATGAAGGCGGAGATCAGCAGGCTGATGGTGAGGTAGATCGCCATCATGATGCTGATGCACTCGATCGCCTGGCCGGTCTGGTTCAGCGTGGTATTGCCGACCGAGACGAGGTCGGGATAGCCGATGGCCACCGCCAGCGAGCTGTTCTTGGTAAGGTTCAGGTAGTTGCTGGTCGTCGGCGGCACGATGATGCGCAGGGCCTGCGGCAGGACGATGAGGCGCAGCTGCAGGCCGCGGCGGAAGCCGAGCGCCGCGGCTGCCTCGGTCTGCCCCCAGGGCACCGCCAGGATGCCGCTGCGAACGATCTCGGCGATGAAGCCGGCCGTGTAGATGCTCAGCCCCAGGAGCAGGGCAAGGAACTCGGGAGTGACGCTGGCCCCGCCCCGGTAGTTGAAGCGAGTGAACTCCGGCACATCCAGCTCGAGGGGGGCACCGGTGACGAGGAAGACCGCGAGGGCCGGCAGGCAGATGATCGCCAGCATCGGCCACAGCAACCGCGGTTCCTGGCCAGTCTCGCGCTGGCGCCGGTAGGCATGGCGCCGATAAACGAACGCGGCGACGATGGAGAGCGCCAGCACGCCGAGGACAGGCAGGTGCGTCGGGTCGCCGACGACAATGGGGAATTGCAGCCCGCTTTTGCTCAACACCACACCGGGCACCGGCTCCAGGGCCTCCCGCACCGCCGGCAGGAGCTGGGTCACGATCGTGTACCAGAAGAAGAGCTGGAGCAGCAGCGGGATGTTGCGGGTGACCTCGACATAGACCGAGGCCAGCTTGGCGACGAGCCAGTTGCTGCTGAGACGGGCAATGCCGATGACGACGCCCAGCAGCGTCGCGAGCACGATGCCGATGAGCGAGACGCGGAGCGTGTTCAGGAGCCCGACGAGCAATGCGCGGCCGTAGGTGTCGGTCGGCGCGAAGGCGATCAGCGCTTCGCCGATGGCGAAGCCGGCTTCCTGGTCGAGGAAGCTGAAGCCGGTGCGGATGCTCCGCTCGTTGAGGTTGGTGATGGTGTTGTGGACGAGGTACCAGACGACGGCGACGAGGAGCACGACGACGACCACCTGGGCGATAACGCCGCGAATGGTCGGGTTGCGCCACCAGACCACGCCGGACGACGCTGTGGCGGCTGACTGACCGAGGCCTTCACGCGCCATGATCGTGCACCCCTCGCGTTGTCCCGGAAATGATCATCGACGACGGCCCGCGGCACGACCGGCGGATGGCGACCACCTGCCGGGCATGCCGCGGGACCGGCTCATCGCAGCGGCGGCGCGTACATCAGCCCGCCCTTGGTCCAGAGCGCGTTCTGCCCACGCTCCAGCTTCAACGGCGTGTCCGGGCCGACATTGCGGTCGTACATCTCGCCGTAATTGCCGACCTGCTTGATCACCTGGTAGGCCCAGTCATTGGCGAGCGTCAGCTTCTCGCCAAGCTGGTCGGAGACACCGAGCAACCGCTGGATGTTCGGATCCGTGCTCTCCATCATCTCGTCGACATTGGCCGAGCTGACCCCGCTCTCCTCGGCCTGGATGGCGGCGAACAACACCCACTTCGCGATCGCGAACCACTCGTCGTCACCACGCCGCACGACGGGGCCAAGTGGCTCCTTGGAGATCGTCTCGGGGAGGATGACGTAGTCTTCGGGGCTCGGCGCGTCATTGGCGATGATCGCGGCGAGGCCGGACTTGTCCGTGGTGTAGACCTGGCAGCGGCCGGAGAAGAAGGTCTCCAGCGACTGGGCGAAGTCCTCGATCACCACCGCCG
>JAUIID010000259.1 GCA_030431615.1 Alphaproteobacteria bacterium | reverse complement strand
CCTCATAGGCCTCGGGCGTCACCGCCTCGACCGTGATCGGCATGAAGCCGTGATTGACGCCGCAGAGCTCGGAGCACTGCCCGTAATAGGTGCCCGGCTCCTCGATGTGGATCCACACCTCGTTGAGCCGACCGGGCACGGCGTCGATCTTTATGCCGAAGGCCGGCATCGCCCAGGAATGGAGCACGTCGGCCGCGGTGACCTGCAGCTTGATGTCGGTACCGGTCGGCAGCACCACGCGGTTGTCGGTCTCGAGCAGCCGCAGCATGCCCGGCTCCAGCTCGTCCTCGTTCAACATGAACGCGTCGAACGTGAAGTCGCCATTGTCCGGGTACTCGTAGGTCCAGAACCACTGCTTGCCGGTTGCCTTCACCGTCAGCTCGGTCTCGGGCAGCACGTCCGAGTAGTAGAGCAGGCGGAAGGACGGGATGGCGATGATCACGAGGATCAGCACCGGCACGGCAGTCCACACCACCTCGAGCATGGTGTGGTGCGAGCGCCGCGATGGCGTCGGGTTGCTCGATTCCTTGAACTTGACGCAGACATAGGCGAGCAGCGCCAGGACGAACAGGCTGATCAGCGTGATCACCCAGAGGAGCAGCGTATGGAAGCCGGCGATGCGCTCCATGATGGGGCTCGCCGCCGGCTGCAGCCCCATCTGCCATGGCTCGGGCTGGGCGGCGAGCGCAAGGCTGCCGCCAAGGCCATTGAACAGACAGAGTGTGCCGACGAGGCACGCGAACAACCAGCGCATGGGGCTCGTTTCCTTGCTTGGCCATGATGCGGTTGCCGCCACCCCGAAGAGGCCCGGCTGAGCACCGCGAAATCGTTGAACCGAGGATAGGTGGCGGCACCGCCTCGCGTCAGTGACACGATGTCGCAAAATTCCCTTAACCTTCGGCACCGCGCGGCTGATCCGCCGCCGCGGTCAGCGCCCGGTGACAGGCAAGGAGCATCAGGGACGCAGTTTCGGCGCGCAGGATGGTGGCGCCGAGACTGACCGGATGGACGCACTCGAGCGCGCGGAGGGCCGTGCGTTCCTCGGCGGCGAAGCCACCTTCCGGGCCGACCAGCAGTGCCGCCTCGGGATAGCGGCCGAGGGTCGATGCGAGGCCGGCGCCGCCTGCCTCGTTGGCAAAGATGACACCGGCCTCGCCGGCTGCGTGCACGGCCTCGATGAGATCCGTCTCGGGCAGGAGCTCGGGCAGACTCAGCCGCTCGCTCTGCTCCGCCGCCTCGATGAGGCGCTGGCGCAGCCGGTCGGGCTTCGTCGCCTCGACCACGCCGTGCCGGCAGCGCACCGGCTGGAGCCTGGCGACGCCGAGCTCGACCGCCTTCTCGAGCAGCCAGTCGAGCCGCGGCTTCTTCAGGAGGGCGAAGAAGAGGGTCGGGCCGGGCTCGGCGATGGGCTGCCGGAGCTGTTCCTCCAGGGCGATGGTCGCCTGATGCCGGTCGAGCCGGACGAGGCGGGCTCGCCATTCGCCGGAGGTGGCGTTGAAGACCCGCAGGCTCTGGCCGGCGCGGGCGCGGAGCACGGCCCGCAGGTAGTGGGTCGTCTCGGGCTCGAGATCGAGGCTGGCGCCGGCATCGAGCGGAGCCTCGAGATGAAGTCGCGTGTCGCGCATTTCCGGGCGCCGCCTTTACCGTGAGGGAGGCGAACGCTAAGTGATCCGGCATGAGTGGACAAGCTGGCGAACCCGTCATCCGATTGCCCGACGAGGAGTATGGCTGGCTGGTCCGGCTGCCCCGGAGCTGGCGCGACTACGGCCTCCTGGCGCGGCTCGACCGGCCGATCGGCACCTGGCTCCTGTTCATCCCCTGCCTTTGGGGCCTGGCACTGGCCGGCGGCACGCCTGCCATGCTCTGGGCGCCGCTCTTCGCCATCGGCGCCATTGCCATGCGCGGGGCAGGCTGCACGATCAACGACATGGCGGATCGCGACTTCGACCGGCGGGTGAAGCGCACCGCCGGCCGGCCGCTCGCGGCGCGGCGGCTCGGCATGAAGGAGGCCATGGCCTTCCTCGGCCTGCAGCTCGCCATCGGGCTCGGCGTGCTCCTCTTCCTGCCGCTGACCGCGGCGCTGATCGCGCTCTGCAGCATGCCGCTGGTCGTGGCATACCCCTTCATGAAGCGGATCACCTACTGGCCGCAGGTCTTCCTCGGGCTCACCTTCAATTGGGGCGTGCTGGTCGGCTATGCGGTGATCGTGGGCGGGCTCGGCTTGCCGGCATTCTTCCTCTATCTCGCCGGCATCGCCTGGACGCTCGGCTACGACACCATCTACGCGCACCAGGACAAGGAGGACGACGCGCTGATCGGGGTGAAGTCGACGGCACTGCTCTTCGGCGAGGCGACCCGGCCCTGGCTCTACGGCTTCTATGCGGCGATGCTCGGCCTTCTGGCCCTAGCCGGCTGGAGCGCCGGGCTCGGACTGCTCTACTTCCTTGCCCTGCTGCCCGTGGCCGGGCTGCTCGCCTGGCAGGCGCAGGCGGTGGAGCTCGACGACCCGGCCGACTGCCTCGACCGGTTTCGCAGCCATCGCGGCCTCGGCCTGCTCGTCATGGTGGCGCTGCTGCTCGGCCATTGGCAGCTGCCATGAGCTTCGGGTAGTGGCCTGATGCTGGGGCTTCATCGGCTCGGCGGCTTCGTCCGCGACCTGCCGGGCGAGGTGGCCGTGCTCGGCGACCGGCTGGCCGACCGTCACCTGCGCCTGGCCGTCACCGGGCTGCGGCGGAGCGGCAAGACGGTCTTCACGACGGCGCTGGTGCACCATCTGCTCGACGGCCACGACCTCGCCTTCGTCGCCGCCGTGCACGAGGGACGCTATCGCGGGGCACGGCTCCTGCCGGTGCGCGGGCCGGCCTTTCCCTATGCGGTCTTCCGCCGGACGCTGATGGCCGACCGGCCGACCTGGCCCGATGCCACCGACCGGCTGACGGTGCTCAAGCTCGAGCTGCGCTTCAAGACGACCGGCATCGTCCAGCGCCTGATGGCGCCGACCGGCAGCCTGATCCTCGAGATCATCGACTATCCCGGCGAGTGGCTGCTGGACCTGCCGCTCCTGGCGATGGACTTCGAGGCATTCTCGGAAGCGGCTTCGGCGCGCGACCGGGTCGAGCCCCGGGCAGCGGTCGCCGGCGAGTGGCGTGCGGCCCTTGCCGGGCTCTCGCCGACGACGACCCCGGACGAGCTGGTCGACATCTACCGGCGCTATCTCGGCCGGGTGCAGGACGAGCTCGGCCTCAGCCTCGTCCAGCCGGGCCGCCTGGTGACCGAAGGGGCCGACACGGCGACCGGCTTCACGCCCCTGCCCGGCTCCGCCCCTGCCGAGCTGCGGCGCGCCATGGCGGCGCGCTTCGAAACCTACAAGCGGCAGGTGGTGGAGCCCTTCTACATCGACCATTTCAGCCGTTTCGACCGGCAGATCGTGCTGGTCGACCTGTTCCACACACTCAATCGCGGCCGGGCACATTTCGCCGACAGCCGGGACGCGCTCGAGACGATTCTCGAGAGCTTCCGCTACGGCAGCAACAGCCTGCTCGCCCGGCTCTTCCGGCCGAGCATCGAGAAGCTGCTGTTCGCCGCCAGCAAGGCCGACCACGTGGCCGCCAACCAGCATGCCAACCTCAAGCAGCTGCTCGAGCTGATGATCGCCCCGGCACGACGCAAGGCGCGCTTCGCCGGGCTCGAGACAGACGTCCTGGCGCTCGCCGCACTTCGTGCGACCGATACGGTCAGGACCGAGCATCAAGGCCAGCAGCTTTCCTGCGTGCGCGGCCGGCTGGCCGAGGACGGGCGCGAGACGGTACTCTTTCCGGGCGAGATCCCGGGCGATCTGCCGGACGACGAGGACTGGCGCTCGGGCCGCTTCCGCTTTCGCGACTTCGAGCCTAGGCGGCTCGAACCCGGGGTGAAGGGCCAGCATCTCCGGCTCGACCAGGCGATCGAGTTCCTCATCGGGGACAAGCTGCGATGAAAGGCGACCTGCCACCCGTCCGGCCGTTCGAGCTCGATCCCCGGGCCGGGCGTTTCGAGACCGTCGAGGAGACGCCGGAGCTGCCGGCAGAGCTGCCGCCGCCGCCGGTGCCGCCCGCCCGCCCCTTCTGGCGCCGGCCGGGCCTGCTCCTGCTCGGCTCGATCATCGGCCTCGTGCTTATTCAGGCCTTCGACCACGTGACCAGCCTGATCGAGACCACGCCCCTGCTCGGCTGGCCCTTCGCGGGGCTGCTCGCGGTCGTCGTGGTGACCACCTTCGGCACGCTCTGGAAGGAGGTCTTCAACCTGCGGCGTGTGCGCCGGGCGGAACGGCTTCGCCTTACCGGGCAGCGGCTCGCCGGCTCCGAGCTGCACGGCGAGGCGGAGGGCTATCTTCACGACCTGGACCAGCAGCTCGGCGAGCGCCACAAGGCGGAGATCAGGGCGGCGAGCGAGCGTGGCCTCGCCGATGCGGAGATCCTCGCCCTCTACGAGCGGCAAGTGCTGGCCCCCCGCGACAAACGTGCCTACCGGCTGGTGCTGGAGGCGAGCCGCGACATCGGCCTGCTCACGGCGCTGAGCCCGCTCGGCCTCATGGACGGGCTGCTCGTGCTCTGGCGGGCCACCATGATGATCCGCGGCATCGCCCGCGCCTATGGCCTGGCCCTCGGCTCCGCGGCCGCCTTTGGCCTGCTTCGCCGCTGCATCAGGAACGCCGCCATTGCCGGGCTCGCCGACGTGGTCAGCCACGCCGCCTTCGAGCATGTCGGCGCCTCGCTCGCCGCCCTGCTCTCGGCGCGGGCGGGCCAGGGAGCAGGAAATGCGCTGCTCGCCGGAAGGCTCGGGCTTGAGGCGATCCGCCTGACCCGGCCGCTCCCCTTCATCGCCGAGCCGGAGCCGCGCCTCAGCCATGTGCGGGCCGCGATCTTCGACGCCAAGAGCAAGGTGAAACCCGTTCCGGACTGAGGCGCCGCCGCCGTCAGCCCTTGTCCTGCCAGTCGGGTCGCGTCATTCTGGCCGCTCGCGCTACGACTTGCATGGAGCCGGAAAAAAATGGGCAAGGCGAAGGACAAGAAGGCAGAGAAGGCGGCCGCGCCCGAGAAGATGAAGCGCAAGGTGTTCGAGCAGGAGCTTCATGACCTGCAGGTCGAGCTCACCCGCCTGCAGGCCTGGGTAAAGGCGGCGCAGCAGCGGATCGTCGTCGTCTTCGAGGGACGGGACACGGCCGGCAAGGGCGGCGTGATCAGCCGCATCACCGGCCGCGCCAGCCCGCGGGTGTTCAAGCACATCGCCCTGCCGGCGCCATCGGATCGCGAGCAGAGCCAGATCTACGCCCAGCGCTACATCCGGCACTTTCCGGCGGCCGGCGAGATCATCCTGTTCGACCGTTCCTGGTACAACCGGGCCGGCGTCGAGCGGGTGATGGGCTTCTGCAGCGACGACGAATACGAGCGCTTCCTGGCGCTGACCCCGGCCTTCGAGCGGGAGATGATCGTCAACAGCGGCATCATCCTGCGCAAGTACTTCCTCGATGTCAGCCAGGACGAGCAGCGGCGGCGCTTCGAGGCGAGGATCAAGGACCCGCTCAAGCACTGGAAGCTGAGCCCGATGGATACCGAATCGGTGCGGCGCTGGTGGGACTACACCGCCGCCTACCAGCGGATGATCGCGGCGACGCATACGCCGGAAGCGCCCTGGCACATCGTCCCGGCCGACAACAAGCGTCGCGCCCGGCTCAACCTGATCAGGCATCTCCTGGACAGCATTCCCTACGAGAAGGTCCCGCCGGACCTGCCGAAGATCCCCAAGGCGCAATCGCGGCCGAAAGGTGCCCGCGTCGGGCTGGGTGCCGGCGAGCTCGTGCCGGCGCACTACTGACGCCGGAGCGGACGCTCAGCAGTCGCTGGCGGCGCCCGACGGGTTGAGGAGCTTGACCTCGCCCTGGATGCTGCAGTCGCCGCCCGCATTGTTGGCGAGGCTGTTGCGGGCGAGCTCGACGCTCGTCGGCAGCAGGCGCATCGCATCCTCCTCGTCGGGCTCGCGGTCGGCGTGGCTCCAGTCGTAGACGAAGATCCCGGGACCGGCATTGTGGCGGATGGCGTTTCCCAGCACCCGGATATCGGCCGAGGCCCGCACGCGAACACCGGCACGGCCGTTGGCGAAGAGCTCGTTGCCGGTGATGGTGATGTCACGACTCTCGTAGACGACGATCCCGTCCTTGCCGTTGGCAAAGGAGCGGTTGCGGGCGAAGGTCACGTCGTGGCTGCCCTTGTCGATGAAGAGACCGGCGCCGGCATTGTCGCTGCTCTGGTTCAGGACCACCATCGCATCGTGGATCTCGCGGCTGAGGATGATGCCGTGGCTGCGCCGCGTGCCGGTGACGGTGTTCTGGGCGATCAGCATGTCGTTGGTCGCGTCGTGCGGGTCGACGCCGTAGACGTGGCTCCTGACG